>CAZSOE010000007.1:0-18468 GCA_964608335.1 uncultured Chloracidobacterium sp. | reverse complement strand
CAGAAGCCGGAGGACGAGTTCGATCAGATGGGCGACCTCATCCGCGGCGGCATCGACCTGCCGCTTCCCTCCACGCTCGGCGGTGACAACGGTTACGATGACGCCGACCCCGACCTGGAAGGTCCCGAGCCGGACGAATTTGATGAAACGGTCGATGTCGAGGCGATCGAAGCAGCCGAGGAAGACGAAGTCTGATCGGCGTAGACAGGATAGATCAAAGGCCGGGGGCTTCATGCCCCCGGCCTTTTGTTCAGCTATCGAGTTTCTTGAAATTGTACCTGAGCAGAAAACGCATAGCCAGCGATTTACCGTTGCGTTCGGCCGGCCGCCACGCCATTGCCCGAACTGCCCGCTCTACCGACTCATCCAGCCCGTAGCCGGCCCACCGGACGATCTCGGTTCGTGCGATCCGCCCGTTCGCATCAAGATCGACAACGATCTCGACGGTCGCCGTGATCTCGTACAGCGAGGCCTCAGAGGTGTACTCCGGCTTGATCCGCCTGTACGGAACTGGAGGGCGAAAATTCTTTGCAAGCGGTGAGGCCGGGTCGGGAGGTTCTTCCAGCTCCGATGTCGCGGGCTCCGAGAGTTCTGATCGATGAACGCGGCGGACCGCTTCCGCAACATCCTGTGCCACCTTGGGCACCGAGGCTTCAAGTGACGTCATGACCTTGCTCGGGGTGAGGGCTTCGAAACTGTAATTCTTCCAGTAAACGAGCCGCCCGCTGCGGGCGCTCGTGAGCCAGACGATGGCGTAGGCTTCATAGTATTCGTTCTTTTTAAACGAGCTGCGTCGGAGCATCTCTGACTTGATGAGCAGCAGGAATTCGCAGCCGATCGCACTCGACAGGCGTTTGGTCTCATCAACGGTCAGGTTGAATTTTGTCGCGGGTATCGACGCTGTGTACGCAGCCTCGGCAAGCTCGGACTCGAGGACGACGGTCTTTTCCTCAAACGCAGCAGCAAGTTTCGCTCTGAATTCGCGACTCTGAGCAGTCCGGTCCGGGGCCAGCGTCGCGAGGCGTTGCGCCGCTGCCCCGGAGAAAAGCGCCATCAAGGCTATGTTGAGGGCCAGCACGCGGCCGAGCGGCGCCCATTCGCGTTCGGAACAACCTTCCCTCATACTCCGTGGTAAAGCTCGGCGATGTCATCCTTCAGCTCTGCCGGAAAGCAAATACGGTGTATCCGGTATCCGGCCTGAAGCCCGCGGACCGCGGGACTGACCTCCGATATTTCGTGCACGGCAGGCCGCGCGTACCCCTGCTCGACAAATATCAGGTCCTTCGGGTCAGATAACTCCTTTGAATACAATGCATACGGTGCATTGCCCGCTTCGTCCTCCACAAAATAATACTCGGGGTCGAACCCCGCCTTGATCACCGATTTGCGGGCTGCCGCTACGAAGGCCGGTCGCTCGGCTTTAGGCATATCGAGATCAAAGGCCTTGAACAAACGTCGGTTGAGAAAGCGTTTTGCGAGGTCCGCGAGGATCGTATCTTCGGAATATTGCCATTGCTTGATGCTGAACATGATGTCGTTATCGTCGAACCGCATGTGCTGCCCGAGATCCAGTTTTTCGCCGGCGAGCACCTTCTCGATCGGCGTTCCGGTCGCGACCCAAATTGGCCCGCCCTGCCGGAACAGGTCGAGAGCGCGGCGCAGCAGCACCCGAAGCACCGCTTCGGCCGAACGCAGCGTTCGGTGAAAATAGACCTGCCGGTACATGTAATAGCGCGCCTGCAAGTAGTCCTCGACCGCATAAACGCCGGGTGCCGAAATATACAGGTGATCGTCGCGCTCGTTGATCTCGATCGACTTGATTATCCATTCGAGATCGAAGATGCCGTACTTGGCGCCGGTCATTAGGCTGTCACGAAGCAGATAATCCATCCGATCGACATCGAGTTCAGAGGACACGAGCTGCCCGAGCGCCCGGGGACGGAAATCGCCCCGTATGATCGAAGCCACATTCTCAGGAAGCTCCGGTGAAAACCGTTTCAACGTGCGGCCGACCTCCGTCGTATCGCTGGTCACGGCTTCGATCGTGAATTCTTCATGATGAAAACCCAAGATCGATTCGATGACATGCGAGAAAGGACCATGCCCGATATCGTGCAGCAGCGCGGCTATACGCACAGCGACCTGTGCCTCAGGCTCGACGGTATACGTGCGGCGGAGTTTTGCCAGGATCCGCGAAGCGAGGTAGAAAGCCCCCAGACTGTGTGTGAAGCGTGAGTGTTCCGCGGCCTGATACGCAAAGTAGGCAAGGCCGAGCTGGCGGATCCTCCGAAGCCGCTGAAACTCCGGCGTATCGATGAGCGATACGACCAGCCGCCCCTCTGGCGTCGCTAGATCAAGCCTGATTATGTCGTGAACGGAATCGCGGTAGATGCGCTCGACCGAGGACATTTGCTATCCCTGCTTTTTGCGGAGTTCGATTATCGACTGGCGGGTCTTCGCCGCGTCCTTTGCATTAGGGTCGAGAGCGAGGTATTTCTCCAGTTCTTCGGCCGCCTCTGAATAACGTTTGACCGCCCAGTATACGCCGGCAAGCAAATAGTGTGCTCTTGAAACCTGGTCCCCGCCCAACTTGATCGCCTGTAGGAACGCCTGCTCCGCGATGTCGAGACGGCCGAGCTTTGATTGCGTGACGCCCATGTGAAAATGTCCGCGGAAAGAGTTAGGGTTCATCGTCAGGGCGATCGCCAGGTACTTTTCTGCTTCCGGGTAGCGTCCGGCCTGCGTCAGTGCGGAGCCAAGGTTCAGGATCGCCGCCGCGAATTCCGGATCGTGCTTGACCGCCGTCCGAAACGCGTCGATCGCCTGGTCCTGATCGCCAGCGGTCTCGAATAGAACACCGAGGTCGTTCCAGGCAAGCGCAAATGCCGGGAAGATGTTCAAGGCCTTGCGAAGGTCGGCGATCGCCGCGGCCCGGTCGGCCCGCGCGATCGCCGTCTGTGCACTTTCGTAAAGGTCGGCTGCCGCCTTCGGCGCGGTCGACAACTTCGCATTGATTATCTCGGCCCGCCCAAGGCTTTTCGCAGAACGTTTCGCTTTAAGATAGATCGGTACGTTCACAATGCGCGGCATCGCTGCGAGACGGACGCGGCCCTGGCTCTCTTTCTCCACCAAAAAACTCTCGCGCTCGATCTCGAATTCGTCGCCCGCATCAACAACGACCGTATAAGAGCCGGGCCCTAGAGAAGTAAATGAAAACGTGCCGTCACGGTCCGCGTAGACGAACTTGGTCGGCTGTGCCGTGCTTTGAAGCTCGACGCGGATCGGATTCACGGGCGACCGGCCATTCGGCAGGTAGATACGGCCCCGGATCGAGTGCAGTCCACCCGTGCCGCTCGTGTCCGAGCCGGACTGAGCATAAGCGGGATAAAGCAGGGCGAGACCCATAAGTAAGGTCGCAATCGACGCAACGGCCCGGGCAGTAAAGCGCATATAGTTTCGGGGCCTCCCGATCTTAAGTTCAGCGTACCGGAATCTTACCAGAAAATACTCCCAAAAACGAAAAAAGTCCGAGGGAATGCATCCCTCGGACTCAAAAAAGTTCAAACGGTCTTTAAGACCTAGAACTGGAATTTGACACCAAGCCGAAGTGCGGACGGGAACTGGAAGATCGTTCCCGTGCCCCAGAACGGATTCGGAACCGGGGCAATGCCAGGTGCACCACTGTTGATGAATGCGGTCTCATCCTGTCGGATCGCACGCTGAGCGTTGGTCACATTGAACCAATCGACCTGGAACCTGAGCTGACGACTCTCACCGAACTGGATCGGGTAGTAGGCACCAAGGTCAAGATTGAAGGTCGTCGGCGTTCGGGTCGATCCCGTGATCGGATTGGTCGCCGTTCCACGCGGCACGCAGCTCAGGCCCTGGATGCAAAAGCCCTCGTTGTCGCCGTAAAGCGGGTGCGGGACCAGCGCGTTGAACGGAATACCAGACTGGATGTAGAAGTTGCCACTGAGCATCAACTTCCCAGGCAGTTGGTACGAACCATTCAACTTGAACTGGTGCGGACGATCGTTCGGAAGCCGCCCATATACTCCGTTCAGCAGCGAAACCAGATCGAACAGCGAAGTAATATTCGGGTCCGACTGGCCGTTGTCGTTACGGAACAGACCTTCGTAGTTGCCGATCAGGCTCGAGAACACATACGAAGCGATGAACTGATAGTTGTTCGAAAAGCGCTTCGTCGCGGTGAACTCAAGTGCCCGATAGTAGCGACGTGCAGGGCCGAAGCACTGAGCGGCGATACCCTGGCTCGGGTCACCTGCGCAGGCGAGGTCCTCTGTGGTCCGCTGACTGTCCGAACCGCGACGGCCCGGGTTGAACATGAAGTAGGTCGTTCCATCGTCGAACGAGCCATCTTCGATAACCTCATCCTGGGCACGATAGATCCCGCGGAAACCGAGGGTCATATCTCTCCAACCACGCGGTCCCCACTCGAATCCAGCGGTAACTTCGTTGACCGACTGGGGCTTGATACCCGGGTCGAACGGTGTAGCGTGATTGCCGAGATTGCCGAAGTTCGAGATCGTCACCGAATTATCCGGACCATTCAGACGGCTGACGTTCATATGAAAATCGTTCTGAATGTCATCACCGCCCGCGCGCACGTTGATGTCGAGCGGGATCGGGGTCTCGATATAACGGGCAAAATTGGCAAACAGCTTGCTGCGTCCGTCACCTGTGAAGTCCCACGTGAAACCGATACGCGGCTGGGTGTTGCTGATGAAGTCATTCAGGTTGAAGTACTCATTACCACCGAGCGTATAGGCCTGCTGATAGTCCCAGCGCATGCCTAGATTGATCTGGAGGTTCTTGATCGGCCTGAAATCATCCTGGACATAGAAGCTCTCGGTGTTCGACTTTGTGAAACTGCCCCGTGTATTGAGGCTGAAGTCACGAACGCGAACAACGTCGAGAAGAAGGAACGGGTTGGTGGGATTGATTGCAACGGCCCCGGTCTGCGCCGTAGTAACGCCCGCAGGCGCCTGCCCGGCGTTGATCAGGTTTTGAACCCTCGCCGTCCGCGACGAGCTCGGACAAGTGATCGTTGTGGTAGACGTACGTGCACAGATCGCAAACCGATTCTCGACGCGTTGCGGACCGGACGGATTGCCGCTCCCCGAATAGCTCACACTGGCACCGGTCGAGCGAGTGTTGATCTTGTACTTGTTTTGGTTGAACTCAAAGCCCCACTTCAGGGTGTTCTTGCCCCAGATGTTCTGGAACCTGGTCGCGAATTCGACACGGTCGCGATCCTGCTGCGATTTCAAGCCAAATCCGCCACGTACAAAATTACGCTGAACGGTTCCGCCGGTTCCTTCGACGTACGCAAGCCGAATGCCCGCGGCGGCACTGCAAGTTGTGCTGATCGTGCCGTCCGCGCAAACGGTTGTTTCCACGGGCGCAACGACCGAACCGCCGCGAAGCACGGCAAATCGGTCGGTCACCAGCCTTTCGTCAAGCTCGGGAATCGTGTTGGCCCGCTGGAAATGCAAACCACCCGAGAATTCCCCGATGAAGTTCGGGGTGAAGGTCGAATTCAATCTTACTGCGTAGTTCGAACCGCCCGTTTCGGTCGTGCCGCGGAAGCTGGCCAGGTTGGAACCGAAGCCGTTAAATCCGAACAGATGTCCTTCCTGCTTTGTGAAATCGCCGAAGGTCGACAGCGTAAGCGTGTGGTTGTTGTTCGGAGTGAAAGTGATCTTGCCCGCGTAGAACGGCGTAGTGATCTCGTTGTTGACTTCCTGCAGAAACGTCTGTGTCAGGAAGTAATTGCGTCGACGCTGCGGGTTGAACGCTCCAAAGAACCAAAGCTTGTCCTTTACGATCGGACCGCCCAGGTCGAACCCGGCGTCGATCTCGGAAAAGCCGTTCGGTGCCGCACCTGTGCGCGGGATCGCCGTGCTCTTGATGTCGCGAACAAGGCCCTTGGTCGAGAAATAAGCAAAAACGTCGCCGTGGAACTCGTTACTGCCGCTCTTTGTAAGAACGTTGAAGATGCCGCCGGTCGATTTGCCGTACTCGGCGCTGAATGCACCGGTCTTGATCTCGATCTCCTGAACGAACTCGAACGGAAGGTTCGCACCCGAGCCGCCAAAGGCGGGGTCGGAAACGTTAACGCCGTCGAGAATATAGTTGTTCTCGGGGCCCGACGAACCGCCTACTGACGGATCGCGGTCGCGGCCCGAGGCATCGCGGAGACCCGAGCGGGCAACCGTCGGTGCGATCGTGTAGAGCGACTGGACCGTCCTCTGCGTCGGGAAGTTCGAGAATTGGTCGTTCGAAACATTCGTTCCGGTCGTATTGGTTGTCGTATCGATACCGCCGCCGGTCACCTGCACCACACCGGTCACGCCGGCGGGTTGAAGCACGGCGTTAACAACCGCTGTAGACGACAAGTTGACGACTACCTCCTCGGTCTTGAACGGGGCAAAGCCCGACGTGGCGGTCACCTCAACGGTGTACTTTCCGGGCGGGACCGCAAAGAAGCGGAAGGTGCCCGCGTCGTTGGACTTGGCGGTCTTGACGCCTTGCATATTGGCACCGCTGAGTTTGACGTCGGCGCCGGGGACCGGTGCACCGTTCTGGTCGGTGACCGTGCCGGCGACCTCACCGGTCGTACTGGTCTGGGCCATCGTTGCGGTCACAAAAAAGAGTGACACGACCGCAAAAATGGCCAACGTAAAGAATCTAATATTTGTCTTCATAACTTTGACTACTTCTCCTTGTACAAAGGATCTGAGAAAACCAAAATGAGCGGGAGAGAGGTAAAACTTCACACAGCCTATACTGCAAGCGCCGTGCCTTATGTATAACAATCGTTAAACTATTGTGTGAGAAGGTCTTAGCTAACTGACCAGCGGCCTCGGATAGTCAAAAATCCGAATATATGGATGGTGACGAAAAAGTTGGACGGGTTTCTAGAAATCGATCAGATGGCCCATTTTTTCTTTCTTTGTGCGAAGATAGTGGGCCGCCGGCTCCTCGGACTTTACCTCGAGAGGTATGCGTTCGACGACCTGCAAGCCGGCGGCCTCTAATGCGGCCAGTTTGTCCGGGTTGTTTGAGATGACCCGGACCTTGCAGAGGCCGAGGTCGAACAGTATTTCGGCACACTGACGATAGTTGCGGGCATCGACTTCGAACCCGAGCTTCTGGTTTGCCTCGACCGTATCCGCGCCTTCGTCCTGCAGGGCATAAGCACGGATCTTGTTGATGATTCCGATACCTCGTCCTTCCTGTTGTTGATAGACGATCGCGCCACGGCCCTCGACCTCGATCATCTCCATCGCCTTATGGAGCTGCGGGCCGCAGTCGCACTTTATCGAGCCAAAGACGTCACCGGTCAGGCACTGCGAATGGATACGGACCAATGTAGGTACGTCGCCCTCCATCCGGCCTTTGCAAAGAACGACGAACTCCTCGTCGCTCGTCAGCGAACGGTAGCCCGCGATCCGAAAGTACCCGCGCTTTGTTGGCAACTCGGCTGAGGCCACGCGCTCGACAGTCAGAGCACTGCCGGCCCACGGGCAATCGCCATCATTCTCGGGAGATTTTGCCACTTCAACTGCCATCACTTTGCTTTTTCAACAATTATACATCAATCGGCGGGTCGTCGCGGCCTAACCTGCAAGGCCGGGGTCCAGCGTTCGTTCCGGCGGCACCTCGTGGAGCAGATGGAGCTTTTCTGCCGAGTACTGCAGTTGATACAGCCGCCAATACAGGCCCTTGAGTGCCAACAATTCGTTGTGTGAGCCGATCTCACGAAGCTCGCCGTGATGAAGAACGATGATCCGGTCGCACTTCTGGATCGTCGAAAGCCGATGCGCGACGACAAGTGAGGTACGGGATTCCATCACCCGACCGACAGCCTGTTGGATAAGCTGCTCGGTCTCGGTATCGATCGAACTGGTAGCTTCGTCGAGGATCAGTATCTTTGGATCGAAGGCGAGCGCCCGCGCAAACGAGATAAGCTGTTTCTGTCCCACTGAAAGTCCCGCACCGCGCTCACGAACTTCAGCCGCATAAGCGCCTTCAAGCCGCCTGATAAACTGATCGGCGTGAACCTCGGATGCGGCCCATCGAATTCTTTCGTCGCCTATCTCGCGTTTACCCAACCGGATGTTGTCAGCAATCGATCCGCTGAAGAGGAACACGTCCTGCAGTACCACCGCGAAGCTCGAACGGAGGTCGTTCAGGTCCCAATCGCGAACATCGACTCCGTCGACGAGAATGCTCCCTTTCTGAACATCGTAAAACCGCATGATCAGGTTTGTGATCGTTGTTTTTCCCGAGCCGGTGTGACCGACAAGGGCGACGCTTTCACCCGGCGCGACCTCGAAGGACACATCCTTAAGGACCCAATCATCGTCCTGATATGCGAACCAGACATTACGGAACTCTATGCGGCCCGTCGCCTTACCGCTTCTGATCGGATGTCTGGGCGGCGTGACCTCGACGTCGCGATCGAGAAGGATAAAGATGCGGTGCGAGGCCACTATCGCCGCCTGGAGGACATTGAATTTGTCCGAAAGGTCGCGGATGGGCTGAAACAACTGCAGCGAATACTGAATAAAGCTTGCGAGGATACCGACCGTCAGTGCGGAGCCCGCGGCCGAGAGGCCGCTCAGATACTCGTAGCCAAAAGCAAAGATGACGACGGCGATCCCGACCGCACCGATAAAGTCGACCAGCGGATAGAAAACCGAGTAATAAAATATCGTCTCGATGTTTGCATTGCGATAGTCATCGTTTATCGCTGCAAAGCGCCCTTTGGCCTTTTCTTCGGCGTTGAACAGTTGGACGGTTTGGGCACCCGAAATGTATTCCTGGAGGAATGCGTTAAGTCGCGCGTTGCGAGTACGGACCTTGTCAAAGCCTTCGCGGGCATGTTTGCGAAACCAATTGGTCGCGGTAAACAGCAGAGGAACTGTCACGAGCGAGACAAGTGCCAGCTTCCAGTCGAGCCAGAACATTATCCCTATGATCGCGAAGATCACGACGAGGTCACCGAGCACGTCTATCACGCCGGAGGTAAACAACTCGTTGAGCGCGTCGACGTCCGATGTCAGCCGCGTCATCGTTCGCCCGACGGGATATTGGTCGTAATATGCGACCTCCTGCCGCTGGAGCTTAGTAAACAACTCAGTACGCAGATCGAACATAACTCGCTGACCCACGTTGTTGAGCAGCACCTCCTGGGCATACGAAAACAGGAAGCGAAACAGAAAGACGCCAAAAAAAGCTAAGGCGAAAAGCCAGATCCCATCGGTTTGTTTTGGCGTGATGAAGTCATCCACGGCCATCTTTGTAAAGTATGGCTGTGTGCTGATGAGTATGTTTGTCAGGAGCGTCAGTGTGAGAGCGGCCGCAGCGAGATACCAGTAAGGCTTGAGGTAACGAACCAGACGCCGCGCTATGCGCCAGTCGCGCGTCTTGCCGATCGCGTCTTCCTCGTGATACTTGCGAACCTGTTCGGACACCTAAGAGTTTTGATTCTAGATTCTGGAGTTTCTATTAGCAACGGCGCCGTGGATGTGGCCGGTCAATTGTCAATCGAACATGCAAAATCTAAAATCCAAAATGTAGATGAAACGTCTCTTCGAGGAACATAGGAACAACTGGCAGCGGCTCGAGGAACTGCTGGCAGTGCAGCAAGGCGTCGGCCTTCGGGGCCTGTCGAAGTTGGAGGTGCGTGAGTTCGGCGAGCTTTACCGGCGCGCTGCCTCAGACCTGGCAACCGCCCGGGCTGAGACTCGTGACCCAAAAGTGATCAACTATCTGAACAGCCTTGTGATCCGGGCACATGGCCAGATATACAAGGCTGAAGGACACGGAACGAGCATCATCCGCGACTTTTTCCGTCGCGACCTTCCCAGCACGTTTCGGCGGAATGGGCGGTATATCCTCATCGCGTTCTCGGTTTTTGCGTTTTTTGCGGTTTTCGGGTTTACAGCAACCTGGATCGACACGGACTTTACGCATTTCGTTATGCTCTCGGGTATCACTGCCGAGATCACATCGGGCAACGAATGGTGGCTGCGGCTGAACGAAGCCAATCAGATCGGAGCTACGAGCATCCTGTCGAACAACATCCTGGTCACATTCCGCGTTTTTGCGATGGGAGCTTTGCTCGGGATCGGTGCCTTCTACGACCTCGCGTTCGAGGGCGCGCGGCTCGGCAGCATCTTCGCGGCCTGCTACAAGCTCAATCCGCCTTTTGGCAACTCGCTGGCAAGCTTTGTCGTCGGCCACGGTGTCATCGAGCTCTCGTGCATCTTCTTCTGCGGCGGCGCCGGAATGATGTTAGGCTACGCGATCATAAACCCCGGCGATCTAACACGGGCGCAGGCCTTAAAAAAGAAAGGCGTCGAGGCGACAAAGATAGTGATCGGATCCGCGTGCTTTCTTGTCATCGCCGGCATCATCGAAGGTTTTCTTTCGCCGTCGCAGCTTCCCGCAGCCGCAAAATTCGCGACCGGCATCGGAACAGGCATAGCCATGTACTCATACCTGTTCCTAGCCGGCCGCAACAGTTCAGACCTCAGTCCGGAATGAATCCCGAAACCTGGCTGTTCCATAGGCTCGCGTACACGCCGCGACGAGCGATCAATTCTTCGTGCGTTCCGTCCTCGACGATACGGCCGTCCTCGATAACGACAAGACGGTCCATCACACGCAAGGTAGAGAGCCTGTGCGCGATAGCGATCACCGTCTTGTCTTTCATCAAACCGACCAGGGCCTCCTGAATTGCAGCTTCGCTCACACTATCGAGCGCGCTCGTGGCCTCGTCAAGCAACAGGATCGGCGCGCCGCGAAGCACCGCCCGCGCGACCGAGATACGCTGACGCTGACCGCCTGAGAGCATTACGCCGCGCTCGCCGACCTTAGTCTCGTAACCCTCGGGCAGCTCACGGACAAACGTGTCAGCCTGCGCCAGCTCAGCCGCACGCACGACCTCATCATCGTTCGCGTCAAGCCGTCCGTAGCGGATGTTCTCGACGATCGGCCGGTGAAAGAGCGACGTCGATTGCGGCACGAACGCAACAGACTTGCGCAGGCTGTCGAGTGTGATCTCGTCGATGCCCTGCCCGTCGATCGCGATCCGTCCGCCGTCCAGTTCGAATCGTCTCAGCAGCAGCGACACGAGCGTAGATTTGCCGGCACCGCTATGACCGACGAGGCCGACCTTTTCGCCACCCCGGATCGTGAGATTGAAATCGCCCCGGAAGACCCGCTTACCGCGATACGCAAAGTCTATCCCCTTGAATTCGATCGTCGCATCGCGCACGACGAGCGGCTTGGCACCGGGCTTGTCGACGATCTCGTGCGGCTCCAGAAGCTCTTTCAGGCCTTCATTTACCTGCCCGTACGAGCTAACGGCCTGGGTCATGTTTTGGCCCAGGAAGAACATCCGCTGCTCAAGGTTGATGACGATCATTATGATCATCACCATCGAGCCGACCGTGATCTCGCCGCGGGAGATCAACCACATTCCGAATGCGAACATCGACAGCATGAACATCGCCAGCAGCACGCCATTCGTAACGAGTATCCACTCGGACCACCACCATTCGCGCAGGTGCGTGAAGCGCTGCTTGCCGATGTGCTCGCCGATGTGGCGCTTTTCGTACTCGGTCGCGCCGGTATATTGCACGGTGTCGACATTCGACGTGCTGTCGACCATCTTGCCCTTCAACACGGACGACGACTCGGCATACGCATAGCTCAGCTTGTGCAGCCGTGTAACAAAGAACACATTCGCCGGAATGTAGACCAGCATCCACACGACCATTGCGAGTGTAAAATAAATGTGCGCAGTCGAGGTGAGATAGAGGTCTGCCGTCAGCCCTACCATGAGATTGAAAAATCCCCACAGCCATTGTCCGATCAGGCGCTCGATGCCCGATGTCGCGTTCGAGATCTTGTTCACGAGCGCGCCGGCGTGGCGGTCGCTGAAGTACGTTGCCGAATGCTCGCTCAAATAACCGAACAATCGCCGATTGCCCTCAGCCACGGCCCCGGTGATCCAACGCATCCCGCAAAAGCCGCTTGTTCGCCAAACGACCTCGTTGACCAGGTAAAGCGTCGGAAACAGCAGCACCCATCCCCAAACCGTTTCGGCCGCGACCGTGCCGTTACCGAACGCGATCGCATCGTCGGTCAACAGCTTCAGGACATATGTCATCCCTCGGGCCGCGATCGTTGCCACAAAAACCGCCGCCATCGCCCCAAAAGCCCACCGGCGATAAGGCCCGCTCACGGCGCGGGCGAATGCGATCGGCTTTGCCGGTATCCAGTTCTTTCCTCCTTTTTCGCCCATTTTCCCTCTCAAAAACAAAAAACGGCCGTGAACGGCCGTCCGGTCCACGTATATTTGTGTAGATTGGTTACACGTCTATCTTGAAGTCTGAATTCGTCATTGCACTGGCTAACGACTATGCGCCGTCAAAAGTTTCATTCAAATCCGTTTTTTTTGCTTATTTTCTTAACGTCCTTCAAATGCATTGCTGCATGATCGATCTCTTGCTGGATCAGCTCGGCGACGGTCTTTGTGTAAGTTTCGGCGCCCGGCGAATCGAAAAGCGTGACCTTGCGTTTCAGTGCACCGCGGCCGGCTGCCGTAACGACATTCGACACGTGAGCGATCAGACTCTCTAGTGTCCGCACTGCAGTCGCGGTCGGCACCTTGCTGTATCCCATCCTATCCGTCCATTCCCTGTTCGGCCAGAGCCACGACCAGTCAAAAGTCGATCCGCTCGAACCCAAGGCTCAGATGATCATCGTCGCCGCCACAATGTTCGCTTCGGTGAGGTGATGAACAAGCTCCCTTAGCGACAAACACTCCGAACCCGGCAGTCCTGCCAACTCATCGTCTGACCTTTCGCCGATCAAACTCTCGACATCGTTAGGGAGTTGGTGCCAGGCTCGTAACAGGGCGTTCATTATTGAAACCGATCTATAAGACGGTCGTATTCGCTGTGGTGTCCGATCCAGAACCAGACTATGTTCGGGCCGTCTTCGACCGCGGCTGCGCGATCGTGTATGCCGACGCGGGCCGACCACATTCGACCGACCTTTTTGAAATGTAATGAAGGATGCCGAGGATCGCTCTTTAATAATTCGAAGCTTTCATCGGCCAGTTTCTTGATCTTCTCTGGGAGCAGCGCGTAGTGCCTCCAGAACTTCGGAGTGGCGCGGTGTCTCACAGGTCCGTGCAACGCCCTTCGCGCAGGTCACGGATGGCCTCGTCGGCCAACTCATCGAGCCGGCCAGCGGCTACGTCCTCTTCGAATTGCCTATCCCAAGCCGCCGCATCAAAGCCGAAAAACCAATCTCGAAAGGCCCTCAGCTCGTCGCGAGAGAGGCGCTGTATGGCATTTTCGATCTCAAAAACAGTGCTCATTTTGAGATAATACCCTCACGCCATACTCGGAGCAAGAAGTATTTCGAGAGCCTGGCAGCTCCACTCGTGGCTTATAGCAGACCGCGTTCCTTCACTTTCAAATATGTCTCAAGCAAGCGCGGCGCGAGTGTCTGCGTGGTCACATCGAGCGCGAGGCCGCCCATGGTTTCAACCAACCTTAGAGCCGATTCGCGTTGATGAATGATCTCTTCGGCGGCTGATTGCGTGAAGACATCGGTGATGTCAACCGGCGCGTGGCTAACGGCGGCTTTGAGGTCGCGGTCGCCTATCGTCGCGACGAGCGGCAGGTGGCGCGGGCGGAGAAGTCTCAGAGAATTGAGGAGGTCGCGCGAGCTGTCCTTGTCGACAAGATCTGTCAATACGACCACGAACGACCGTTTCTTAGTATTCGACGCGATGAACTGGAAAGCCCGCGCGTATGACGGCTCGATCAGCTCGGGTTCGAGATCATGGAGCGATTCGAGCACGGCATCTATATGCTCGGCACCGCGTTTTGGCGGAAGGTATTTGCGCACGCGGCGGCCAAAGACGACGAGGCCGCAATTATCACCCGCCCGCGCACACGCCGACATTAGGGCAAGGGTCGCGTGCAGCGCAGTGTCGAATTTTGTCTCGTCACCGATGCGGCCCGTCATCAGCCTTCCGCCGTCAAGTGCGATGATCACCGTTTGATCACGCTCGATCTGGTATTGCCGCGTCGTGAGTTTTGAGCGCCGCGCCGTCGCCGTCCACGAAATATGCCGCATCTCGTCGCCGCGTACGTAATCGCGCATCGATTCGAACTCGCGCCCTTCGCCGCGCCTTACGGCTCGCCGTTGTATCGCAAGAAACGAGTGCGCGCCCAGCGCCTTTAGCTCGATCTCGCGTGCACGGCGCATGTTTGGATAGACCTTGACCGACTGCGGCTCACCCAAAACCGTTTGGCACCAAACAAGACCGAACCGTGACAAATACCGCACCGCTGTCTGGCCAAAATGATATCGCCCGCGTTTTGGCGGCGTCAGATGATAATAGAATTCTGCGGTCTGATGCGGGGCGACGGTGAACGCAGCCTCGCGCTCCTCGTCGAGCTTCATCTCGGGCGGATACTCGTCCTTGACGATGAAATGGAACGGCCGCGTGGTCGCATTGTCTATCATCAAGCTCACACGCGCGCGTTGCCCGATCGCAAACCGGCCCTCGAACGCGCGCGCGATCGTCAGTCCATCGGGCAGTCGGCGACTCACTAGAAAGTCGACGACCGCAGCAATGACCAACAAGACATCAAAGATCAGCACGGCGTATCTCAGCATCGGCAGGTTCCACGACAGCGACAACGGCACAAGCCCGAGGCCGATCAGCACGTAAAACCGTCGTGAGAAGACAAACCGCATCGAATTTGGCTGGATTATATCATCGGCCGCACAAATCGATTGCAATTCCGGCGGTCGTTATGGTTCATTATTCGTGCGGTTATGAGACACACGCCCGAACTTGCGTCCACCGAATCCAGGCCGACACGCATCGGCGCGGCCGCGTTTCGTTTCAAGAGTTTCCTGCTGCAGATAAGGCGGTCGATCACTAACGCGCTCGATCGAAAGACGCGAAGAAATATTCTTGATTCGGCGCTTGTCGATATGCCCGTGCTCGCCGAATCGCGTTCGAGGCTCTGGAGCGAAACGGACGAACGCGAGCGCTCCCTCGTTGCGGGCAAAATACAGAATTTACGGGTGGCGGTTGCCAGGCTCGATGGCATCGAGGTCGGTGCGGGCGAGACGTTCAGCTTTTGGCGAAATGTCGGGCGTGCAAACCGCCGACGCGGTTTTGTAGCCGGGCGTGAGCTTCGGGAGGGCTGCATCATCCCGACGATCGGCGGCGGACTCTGCCAACTTTCCAACGCGCTCTACGACGGGGCGCTAAAGGCGGATCTCGAGATCGTCGAGCGGCATCCGCACACGCGGATCGTGCCCGGCTCGCTCGCGGTCGAGGGACGCGATGCGACTGTCTTTTGGAATTACCTCGACCTGCGGTTTCGCTCGGCCCAACCGTTTCGCATCGAGGCCTCGCTGACCGGCGATCACCTTTCGGTGCGTTTTCGAGGACAACGTAACACCGGAGCGCGGCTCCACGGTATCACCCGCGCGGCGAGCACCAACGGTGCGGTCGCAGCTCATATCAACTCGTGCACGACATGCGGCGTGGCCGAGTGCTTTCGATCGATGACCGACGAGAGGCCCGAGCGGTTTGGCCGCACTGCATTTCTTGTCGATGAATTCACGCCGGAGTTCGATCGCTACATCACATCGGTAAAGACAGGCGACGATGACCTATTCGTGCCTGTGAACGGTGCGCGATTTCGACGAGCGAACTACGCGTGGACGACGAGCGGTTTTGCCCAGGTTCGCCAGAGTCTGTGGTTGACCGCGGTTCGTTCATACCGCTCGCGCCGGCTTGCAGCACAAGGCGCGGCCCGCCAACGCCATCAGCTGGCAATGTACGAACGGCTCGCCGAAGATCTCGGACGGAAGCTTCGATATGACAGCCTGCACGTCGTGGTCCAGCAGAACCTGCTGCCGTTTCTGTGGCGGAAGGGCCACCTCGGCGGGCGAACCTTCGATGTGCTTATGACCGCGCTGCCGATGTCTGAGATACAGTCGCGTCTCGATGTTGCCGCCGCATTGCATCCCGCGAGCCGCACTCTCGGCGACTTTCGCGCCGACCGTGCACTCGTTGCGGCCGAGACGGATGCGCTCGCCGCCGCGCGAAGGATCATCACGCCGCACCGCGAGATCGCGAGCCTCTACGACGAGCGAGCCGAGCTGCTTGAATGGGACCGACCGGCGGTCGAGCGCGTCGAACGGAACGGCAGTCAAAAACCGACCGTCGTCTTTCCGGCGTCGACCGTTGGTCGAAAGGGCTGCTACGAACTGCGCGAAGCGCTCAGCGACCTTGACGTTCGCATCCTCACACTCGGGCCGTATATCGAGGCGGCCGACTTCTGGAACGGCCATGATGTGGCACGCGGCGGTCACCAGTGGTTCGCTCACGCCGATCTCGTCGTGCTCCCTGCCTTCGTCGAGCATCGGCCGCGACGCCTGCTCCGAGCAGCAGCCGCGGGCATTCCGGTGATCGCGTCCGCGGCTTGCGGCGTGTCCCGTGTCGACGGCATAACGACCGTCGAAGCGGGCGATGCCAAAGCCCTGCGACACGCGATCGTTTCCTGCCTAGGAAACGTCGGAAACGCGGCCGCAAAAAGCAACTAAACGACCAGTTTGTGGTTCAAATTAGCTAGTCCGATCCCAATGGAGACGAAGCTTGTGAAGTACCTGTATTTTGTGGTCGTCTGCGCGCTTTCGAGCGTCGCGTTCTCGCAAGCGCCCGAGCCGGTGCTGCCCGTGATCCAGGATGTTTACCTCGCCCGCGATGACGGCAACGGCAAGGCGGGCGAGCCGGTCACCGAATTTCGCACAACGGATATCCCGATCCATTGCGTCGTATTGCTCGACGCGTCGGCAAAAGTGACGGTCAAGATGAACTTCGTGGCCGTTAACGTCGCCGGAGTGCGGGCCGAGACGAAGGTCGTGACCGCAAGCTACACTACGACGGAAAAGCAAAACCGTGTCTTCTTCACGGGCCACCCGGACGGCACCTGGACGCCTGGCAAATACCGAGTTGACCTCTTCATCAACGGCAAGCCGGCCGGCAAGGTAGAGTTCGAGATCAAGAGGCCCTCGGGTAACGTCCTCGCGGCTAAATTCAGCACCGCCGCACCGGCGCCGCCGCGGCCAAAACCGCCAAAGCGAGTGCGAAAACCTTGATCGAGCGATCTATTGTCATAAAAAAAGAGGCCGCCTTTTACGGCTGCCTCATCCTATTCCATTGGATCAGCGACGTCCCTACCAGCGATTGCCGCCGTAGCCGCCGCCGCCACCGTATGCGCCGCGCCCGCGGTCCTCACGAGGCTTTGCCTCATTGACCTTGATCTCGCGGCCGCCGAATTCCTTGCCATTTAGTTCTGCGATGGCCTTTTCGCCGTCCTCGGCATTTGCCATCTCGACAAAACCGAAGCCTCGCGAACGACCCGTCTCGCGGTCCTCGACAACCGTGGCCGATTCGACCGTGCCGATACCCGCAAACAGATCCTCAAGCTCCTGACTCGACGTCTGGAACGAGAGGTTACCAACATAAAGTTTCATTGACATACAAACATATCTTTTCCCGTAGGACGGGAACTCAACTGAAGCTCGAAATCGGGATCCGGGATCCCGGAGGTACGGTCAGCTCCGGAAGAATCGCGTTTCCGCAAGGCTTGGAAGTAAGCCGCTTCAAAACCAAAAAACAACCAACCCTCTTTGCCTTCAAAACGCCGTCGAACAAAACCGCAGGATCGTGGCGCATCACCGTCGATGCCGGAGAGCAGGATTAACAGGAATTATGATGCCTACTTTGCCCGGCGGTTGCAACCGGTATGAAGGATTTTTTTCGCTTATTGTCGTCTGCAATACGTCCGCGCCGTTGGCTTAATACTAGGCTCATTGATGTTCCCACCACGGCCGTATGTGGAAGAGCGACGAAGGAGACACGATCTCGTATTGGCAGTCGGGTCTGAGCGAGCCGGACGCAGGCGCGTTGACGGGCCGCCACGAAACCGGCGTGTGCGTTATTGGCGCAGGCATTGCGGGTCTCACGACCGCATACCTTCTAGCAAATGCCGGCGTGAATGTCACCGTCATCGACGACGGACCGATCGGCGGCGGAGAGTCCGCCCGCACAACGGCACACCTTACCTGGGCCATCGACGACCGGCTTTATCGGATAGCAAAGTGGCACGGTGACGAGCACGCCCGCCTTGCCGTGGAAAGCCATATCGACGCCATCGACTTGATCGAACAGATCGTCGAAGCGAACGCCATAAAATGCGATTTCTCACGACTCGACGGATTCCTCGTCGAGGCCGACGAGCCTGATGACGATCTTGACGAAGAGCTGGACGCGTTTGATCGCCTGGGCTACTCGCAGGTGCGAAAGGGCACTCCACCATT
>CAZSOE010000006.1:4619-18923 GCA_964608335.1 uncultured Chloracidobacterium sp. | reverse complement strand
CTCACCCACGGCTGAGCCCATCGAACCGCCGATGAATGACATATCCATCGCGCCCCCGTAGGTTGGATGGCCTCCCACCTTACCTTTGCCAGTAATTATGGCCTCCGGCAGTCCCGACGCCTCGACGGCCTGTTCGATCCGGTCGGTGTAGGGTTTCGAGTCAAAAAACCCAAGCGGGTCGCCCGACGTCACTTCGGCGTCTAGTTCCTGATACTTCCCGTCGTCAAAGAGGTCCTTCAATCGCTCTCGGGCCGAATAACGGAAATGATAGCCGCAGTGCGTGCACACTTCGTGCGAGTCGGTCAATTCCCGCCGATATAGAGGATTCTCGCACTCGGGACATTTGACGAAAATGCCCTCGGTCTTGACGGTGCGTTCCTCTTCGGGCTCGACGTCGTCGATCTTTGGTTTATCGCGGCGAAACCAGGACATAGAAGTAGTGAATAGTTAACAGTGAATAGCGAATAGTCTCAATTGTCAATGATAATTCTTGTCAGCCTGCGAGGATCGCGGACATTTGGGCGTGGATAAGACCGTTTGAGGCGAGAATCGGCGGCTTGTAAATACTGAATTTTGAACTATCGTATCCGGTGACTTGTCCGCCGGCTTCTTCTATGAGCAGCACGCCGGCGGCCATGTCCCACGGGTTGAGGCCTTCTTCCCAGAATCCGTCGAAACGGCCGCACGCGACGTACGCGAGGTCAATCGCGGCCGAACCGTCGCGCCGCACGCCGCGCGAGCTTAAGAGAAATTGCGTCAAATGGCGAGCGAAATCCTGCCGCCGCTTGAAATCATACGGAAAGCCGGTGACGATCAGCGCATCAGCCAGCCGTTCAGTTTCCGACACGCGGATCGGCTTGCCGTTCAACGTGGCACCGCGGCCTTGTTCCGCGGCGAATAATTCGTTCCGCGTCGGGTCGAATGTCACGCCCGCGACGACGTCGCCATTGTGTTCGAGTGCGATCGTTACGGCCCAGCACGGATAGCCGTGCGCGAAGTTGGTAGTTCCGTCGAGCGGATCGATTATCCATTTCCACCGGTCGGCGCCGTCGGCGACAACCGTTTCACCACTCTCTTCGGCAAGGATCGCGTGTTTCGGGAAGTGCGAGCGGATGCGTTCGACGATCAGCTCCTCGCACGCCAGATCGGCCTCGGTCACAAGATCGATGTCGCCTTTTTTTGATATCTCGAGTCGGCGGCCGAATTTCTCAAGCAGCAGCCGTCCGGCATCACGCGCCGTCTCGATCGCAAAATTCAACATAAGAAATTTGCCCGCGAAAAACGCGGAAGACACGAAAAGCGAAGCTACTTATTTCGTGTTTTTCGCGTTTTTCGCGGGCAGATCTATCTGAAGTAGATGTCTACGTAATCCGTCGCGGTGTCGCACGGGTTGTCCATTTCCATCAGCCGCCAGTATTTACGGATTCCGGTGATGCGAAAGGTCATCGTGCCGGCGCGTTCGCACGGCTTGCCGCCGTTGATGTGGCTGATCTGGGTCGTGATGGTGCCGTCAAACGCAAACTGCTTTGCGTCGATCGAAATGATCACGCCGTCGACACGAACAAAATCGCTGCGTGCGCTGCCGCTTCCCTTTTGTTCGCCTTTTAAGTAATAAAGGCCGCGACGATTGGTCACCGTTGCCGTACCAAAGTAGTCCCAGCTTATCCATTGCAGCGACAGCTTATGCCGCCCGAGCAGCATCGTCGCAGCTTTACGGTCGTTCACGACAGTGCGATCCTGGGCCGCCAGGGTCGCGGCGAGCATCGCGCCGCTAAGCACCACGAAAAGTAGCCGACGCATCATTTTGATGTCCTTCGCTCGGCCAGCGCCAGAAACTCGCGCACCTGAGCGTCCCAGAATATCCAATCGTGTCCGCCGGGGTGTTCGCGATACTCGTGAGGCACCTTCTTCTCGATCAAAATGGCGTTGAAATCGCGATTGCTCTGAAACAAGAGATCCTCGGTCCCGCAGGCGAGATAGACGTAAGGCAGCGCTTTGACCTTCTCCGGCGTGAGTTCACGCGCGACGCGAAAAAGGTCATTTGCTTTTCGCGGTTCGCCACCGCGCGGGCCGAATGCCGCCGCGAGAGTGGTCCTGAGCAGAGTCTCAAACGCGGCCGGAGTTCCTCCGCTGGCGGGTCCAGCGTCATAATCGACCGCGCCGAGTGCACCGCTAAAACTTCCGACAAGCGCGAACATCTCGGGATATTTCAGCCCGAACTTTATCGCCCCAAAGCCGCCCATCGATAACCCCGCAACGATACGATGATCTCGATCGGCCAGGGTGCGGAACCGAGCTTCGATCGCCGGGATCAGTTCCCTGACGATGTGGCTTTCAAACTTGTCGTTCGCGTTCGCGACACTATCCGAGTACCAGCTGTTGCCGCCATCCGGCGTGACGATCAGAAACTTGTGCCGCGTAGCATAGTCGGCGACCTTCGTTCGATCGACCCAGTTATCGTATCGACCCGTCAGGCCGTGGAGCAGGTAGATGACCGAGTAGCGGGTCGAGGCAGTTTTCGGATCGGAGTAATCCGCTGGGAAAACGACACGGTACGGCATCTGCCGCGCCATCAATTTGCTCTCGAGTTTTAACTCCTGAACGTTCGACGGCAACGCCTTTGGAGCAACCGTTTGGCCGTAGAACGAGCCAACAAAAAGGCACGCCAAGCCAAGCGAGCGAATCACCATCCGAAACAAGTGCTGACGTTGAACGCCGTTCGATGTCATCCCAACCCCCTACGTGAACAGCTTCCCGAACCATCCGGGGTCGTCCTTGTTTTCCTTGTCAACAACATGCGTCAGCTCGCCGGCGTCGAGCCAGACGCCGGTGCATTTGTTGCAGACGTCGATCTTGATGTCCTCGAAATCAGCCTCAACAAGCGTTCCGTCGCACTTTGGGCACTTTATCTCGAGAGGTTTGGCGCTCTCCTCCTCGATCTTCGCCTTCATTTTGGCGATCAGTTCCTGTTCCTTGCGGCGAAAATACTCATTCTCAAGCGCCTGTCCGCGGTCTTCTAGTTCAATTGGCATGAATTCAAAAGTAGAAAGTCAAAAGTAAAAAGTCAAAGACAGCTATCAGCAGTCAGCACTCAGCAGATCTGCCTATTGCCTATCGCTTATGGCCGACCTTGCCTTTTTACTTTTTACTTTTGACTCGGGCTAGCCTTCGGTTTTATGAATCGACCGCATTCGCTGGCGGGCTTTCTTTGATCGGCGGATGGTCGGGCGGCGGCGGAGGCTGCTGCCGGCCCAATCGGACATTTGTTTTAGCGGGTGCCATTGGAAATCCTCGAGGGGCAGCACCTCGCTTGAGGCGTCTTTCAGTTTCAACGTACTGAACGCCACAAAAAAGATGATCGCGTTGAAGATGGCACCGGTCGTTATGACCAGCCAGCCGGGAGCCAATCCGATCTGCGCGCGCTGCATCAGCAGGTCCCAGAAAATGCGGCGGTCCGCCTCATTATTGAATGGTATAGGCGACGGGTGAATGTAGATCTTCAGCGTCCACGAAAGGGCCAGGAGTATAAAGATCCACAGATAGTTCGCTCTCAGCCGCCGGCCGACTGCTTCCCACGTACTGATCGTAAAGTGCGGGCTGATGAGGTCGGCCGAGATGTGTTCGGCCCATTCCTTATCGGGCGGGATCGTGCGGTGCGACAGCATCGGGGCAAAATACCCGGTTTCGAGGATGCGCACGCGGTTGGCCCAGACCTCGTAATAACGATATCGCCGCGCCTCCATGAACAAGAAGATCGAGACCAGGATAGTGTTTATAGGTATCGCGAAATGCGGATTGTCGGGCGACGAGAAAACGAACGAAAGTGTTGCGCCCGCAGTAATTACGGCCCAGTTGGTCGTCGCGTCGAGCCGGTTGCGCCAGATGTTGGACCGCTGAATTTCCCCGCGATCGAAATGCACCATCGCGGTGTTGAATTCGCCCGGCTGCAAGCGCTGCGGGATCGTGAGCGGCGTCGTGCGCGGCTTCTGGTGCCGCTTATGCACCGCCTCGGCAAGGGCGCGAAACGACTGCGGCACGCTTGTGACGTGAATGTCAGGATCTACCGTCGCGGTCCCTGAGCGAACCTCGTCATTCATAGGGCTGGGGCGTGCTCTGGCGGGAGAAGTGGAGCCAATACCAATGTTAAACCTTCAAAGAAGAGTATGCAAGAAACTTCACAAACTGAACCATTACAAACTGCACCGATGTTCGGCGGAGCTCCGATGAGAGGAGCCGAGATGCAGCCGCTTTTTCGCGGAAAGAACGACCCACTTTTCCTTAGATGCGGGGTACCTTCTATGTCGCTTCCGCTAAGCGATCGATTCGATTCTGTCAAGATAGACGTTTACAAGCTTGTGCGTTTTGGAGGCGCGTTCAATAGCGGGCCATTTTTCATCGATAAAGGCTATCAGGTCGCGAAGCCTCATGTTGCCGATCCTGAAATGAATGACCTTCGGCGGCGGTTCGGCAATGATGATACGGTTCGAAAAATCGGCGTCCTTGGTGACGATCGTGTGGGCATTCTTGCGCGCGTAGTTCCAGATCTCGGAGTCGGACCACTCCTCATCAATCTCCGCAACGAACAGGAACGATTCTTTTCGCCAGGTCGGAACGTCCATCGGCAGGTTGCCGTCGATGAGAAAGCGTCTCATGCTACGACCGGCTCGATCGTGTAATTATTGTGCATCAACTCCGATGCGAATTTAAGGCAGGCGTAGATGTCCTCTCTCTCGAGAGTAGGATAATTCTCCAAGATCTCGTCGATACTGTCACCCTTGCTCAGGAACTCAAGTATGGTTTCGACGGCGATCCGTTGGTTCCGGATAGCTGGCTTCCCATTGAGCTTGTCGGAGTCAATTGTTATTCGTCCTTCAATCCCGTCCACACTTGAATCTTAGCATCACCGGGATGTTCGTCAACGAAAAACTGCAACGCCCGCTTCTAAATGCTCAAGAGTCGGGTTAGCATCATCGGTATCGTGGATTTGAGGACGATCGAGACCGGGTTGGCTTGGTTTACGCTTGGGTCGCTGGTGGTGTATTTTCCGCTGGAAACGTGGGCGTCGTTGAAGGATGGATTGTGGCATCCGTTTTACCTTGTGGACCTAATCGCGATGCTGCTGCTTGGTTGGGGTGCGGCGCGTTCGTTGCGGGCGCGGCCGCTTTGCGCGCCGGGGGTTCTGTGTGCGGGATACGCATGGAGCGCCGCAAACGGCTGGCGCGCGACATTTGGCAGGATGTTCGAGTTGCTGCGCGGCGAAGCGCTCGACCATGGCATGGCCGAGATGTTGTTCGTGTCGATCGGGACCGGGATCGGGTTGCTGTTTCTGGTTCTGTCGTTATTTCTGGTCGTACGGTCATCGCCCGGGCGAGAGTAATGGACGAGCGGGATCGACATTGGATGAGTAAAGCCATCGAGGAAGCTCGGCAGGCGGGAGAGAGCGGTGAGGTCCCTGTGGGAGCGGTCGTTGTGGGCGCGGATGGAGAGGTGCTTGCGGCGGCCGGCAACGAGACCATCGCCCGGTCGGATCCGACCGCGCATGCGGAGATACTGGCGTTGAGGGCCGCGGGAACGGCGGTGGGCAATTATCGTCTGACGGGCTCTTGCGTTTATACGACTATCGAGCCCTGTGCGATGTGTGCCGGGGCACTGGTCAACGCCCGCGTGGCGAGGCTGGTCTTCGGGGCACACGACGAGCGGTTTGGGGCGGTCGAGACACTCTTTCGCATCTGCGACAGTCCGCAGCTCAATCACCGCATCGAGATCGTCGCCGGCATGATGGCGGACGAATGCCGCACTCTCATGCAGGAGTTCTTTCGCGAACGGCGAAAATGACGCTTGCCCCTTTATCCTTTCTCCTTTATCCTTTATCCTTTACCAGGGCCGGAGAGGTGCGAGAGTGGTTGAATCGGGCGGTCTCGAAAACCGTTGAACCCTAACGGGTTCCGTGGGTTCGAATCCCACCCTCTCCGCCAGCAATCGATTTACGAATTACAAATTACGAAGTACGAACCGTCGCGGGCGCTGTGCGGGCTCTGCTGGCGCCGTGCGGCAGTTTTCCATTCGTGATCCGCAATTCGTAATTCGTAATTGATTCGGAGGGGATTATGCCATTGACAAAGAGATTGTCGGCCGAGTTTCTGGGAACGCTCTGGCTAGTATTGGGCGGCTGCGGGAGTGCCGTGCTGGCCGCGGGGTTTCCAAATCTCGGCATCGGTTTCGTTGGAGTTTCGCTCGCGTTCGGTTTGACGGTGCTGACCGGGGCTTATGCGCTCGGCCATATTTCGGGAGCCCACTTTAACCCGGCTGTCACACTCGGGCTGTGGGCCGGTAAACGCTTTCCTGCAAAAGAGATCCTTCCTTACGTGATCGCTCAGGTGCTTGGTGCGATCGCCGCGGCCGGGATACTCTACGTGATCGCCAGCGGCAAAACAGGCTTTTCACTGGCCGCCGGTTTCGCCTCGAACGGTTTTGACAAACCGCCGGGCTCGCCCGGCAGCTACACAGCGCTCGCGGCGTTCGTTGCGGAGGTCGTAATGACGTTCTTTTTTCTGATCGTCATTCTCGGCGCAACTCATGGAAAGGCGCCGAAAGGGTTTGCACCGCTCGCGATCGGCCTTTGCCTGACGCTGATCCATCTCGTCAGCATTCCGGTCACCAACACGTCGGTCAACCCCGCCCGCTCGACCGGGCCTGCCATCTTTGCCCAGGGCACGGCGCTCACGCAGCTTTGGATGTTCTGGGTGGCGCCGATCCTCGGTGCCGCGCTCGCCGGATTTGTTTATGCGTGGCTCGTGGGTGACGACGAAACGCCCGAGACGGAATCGACTGCCGATGAGAACGCGGTCGCTGAGGTGGTCGTGGTCGAGGAAACGGTCGTTGTCGAAAAGCCAGTCCGCCGCCGCCGTAACAAGCTCGTAGACGACGACTCATAGGCCGGCGCATGACGGCTGCTTTGTGCTTTCCGCCGAATCCTTTATTCTTTAGGTTTGCGGAAAGGTGCAGGAGCGGTTGAACTGGCAGCACTGGAAATGCTGTGTACCTCAAAAGGGTACCGTGGGTTCGAATCCCACCCTTTCCGCCAGAACGAAAGGATAAAGGATAAGGGATAAAGGATAGGATGCCCGAGGAACTCAAAGTTCGCCCGCGGGGCTGAAGCCGAATACGCCTCTTCCGTCCTTTATCCTTTTTCCTTCATCCTTTATCCTTTAGTTCTGGCTTCAGGCTCCGCACAAGGCTTGGGTTGTGAACCCCGCCAGGCGAGGAATCGAGCAACGGTAGCAGCTTCAACCTGTGTTGCGATCAAGTCTGAAGCCTCCACTTTCTGAGAGGACCGGCCCGCTGGCGGTCCTCTTTTACTTTGCAACATTTGACTTTCGCGTCAACTGTAACCATACTTGTTACAGATATGGCGGCTAACAGCCAATTCTCGATGGCGGTCCACGTGCTGACCCTGCTGGCCCGTGCCGGCGAGGGCAACGTAAAGTCCGAATGCCTTGCCGGCAGTGTCAACACCAACGCGGTCGTGATCCGCCGGCTTCTGAGCCAGCTCAACGCAGCGGGTCTGGTCGCATCGCAAACTGGAGCGTTCGGCGGCACGCGGCTGACAAAACAGCCGGAACAGATCCGCCTGTGCGATGTCTTCAAAGCAGTTTCGGCGGGAGACGTGTTTGCATTGCATTCCAAGGCGCCAAACCAGGATTGCCCGGTAGGTCGGAACATCGAGGCCATACTTTGTAATTTGCAGAAAGAGATCGATCGCAGTGTCGGTGAAAAGCTCGGGCAATATACGCTTGCGAGCGTTATCGATGCGATCGATGCATCACATTGAAATTCGAGGAGCACTATGAGAACGATACTTCTGTCCCTACTGTCGACCGTCGTCCTTGCCGCGGGCTGCGCCGATCCGGCTGCGAATAAGCCGAAAGCACAGGTCTCGGAACCCACGGCCAATAACTCGGCCTCAAAACCTGCCGACGTAAAAGCCGAAGGCACGCAGCTTGCGATCACGCCCGAGAACTCGAAGGTGGAGTTTGTCGGCTCAAAGGTCACAGGCAAGCACGATGGCGGGTTCAAGACGTTCAAGGGCACGATCAATTTGGTCGGGGAAAAACCTGAACTAAGCACCGTTACCGTTGAGATCGACACAAAGTCGGTTTTCACCGATACCGATGCGCTTACCACGCATCTGAAAAGCGCAGACTTCTTTGACGTCGCAAAATTCCCTGCTGCAACGTTCACGTCGACGAAGGTCGAACCCGATGCCACCAAAGGGGCCGGCAACTACACTGTTACGGGCGATCTGGATCTGCATGGAGTGAAGAAGGTGATAACGTTCCCGGCGACGATCAGCGTCACGCCGGACCAGGTCGCTGTGACGGCGGAATTCTCAATCAATCGTAAAGATTTTGGCATCGTGTACGCCGGCAAGCCGGACGATCTTATTCGCGATCTGGTCGTTATGAAGCTCGACCTGAAGACGCCCAGGAAAAAATGAAGGCCTGGGAGGTCGATGAGTTCGGCATTGACAATTTGAAGCTTGTCGATCGCGAAGAACCGCGGCCAGCGCCGAACGAGGTTTTGGTCGGGCTCAGAGCGGCCTCGCTCAACTATCGCGACGTGATGGTCGTCGAGGGGACGTACAACCCGCGGATGCGATTGCCGGCGATCCCGTTTTCGGACGCCGCGGGCGAGGTGGTCGAGATTGGAGCAGCGGTGAGCAAGTGGAAGGTAGGCGATCGTGTTTGCTCGACTGTTATTCCGGGCTGGATCGACGGTGAGCCGACGACCGAAGCGGCCCGAACGGCCATAGGTGCGGGGCGGGGCGACGGTGTTCTGCGTGAATTTGCTGCGTTCGATCAGGAGGCAGTCGTCCGCGCGCCCGATCACCTCACGCATGAAGAGGCCTCTACGCTTCCCTGTGCCGCGGTTACGGCGTGGAATGCGCTGGCCGTCTCGGGGAATGTGAAACAGGGAGACAGCGTGCTCACCCTCGGCTCCGGCGGCGTTTCGATCTTTGCATTGCAGTTTGCTAAGGCCATGGGTGCTCGCGTGATCGCAACGTCCAGCTCGGCGGAAAAGCTCGAACGGTTGAAAGAGCTTGGTGCCGACGAAACGATCAACTATCGCGACGTGCCCGACTGGGACAAACAGGTGCTCGAACTTACAGGCGGCCGCGGCGTCGATCATGTGATCGAGGTTGGCGGAACCGGTACGCTCGGGCGTTCGATCAAAGCGGTACGAGTTGGCGGTCACGTTGCGCTGATCGGAGCGCTCGATACGTCGGGTGAATTCAACCCGATACCGGTGTTTATGAAGGCTGTGCGAGTGCAGGGCATCTTCATTGGTTCGCGCAGGATGTTTGGGGATATGAACGAGACGATTGCTCGGGAGCAAATGCATCCGGTCGTTGACCGCGTGTTCGGATTCAGCGAAGCTCCCGCTGCGTTGAAGCATATGAAGTCGGGCGCGCATTTTGCCAAGATCGTCGTGAGGTTTGGCGAATGAAGATCGGCATCATCGGCTCGGGCAGCGTCGCCCAGACGCTGGGCAGCGGTTACCTCAGCAAAGGATTTGAGGTAATGCTCGGCACGCGCGACCCGTCAAAGCTGGCCGCGTGGCTCGCCGACGGCGGTGAGCGAGCCAGCGTCGGCAGCTTTGCCGAAGCCGCCGCGTTTGGCGATGTTGTTTTTCTGAGCGTAAAGGCCGAGGCTATCGAATCGGCGATCCGGCTCGCGGGCGCCGATAACCTGCGGAGCAAGACCGTGATCGACCTGTCGAACCCGATGGACTTTTCGGACGGCATTCCGCCGAGGTTCACGGCGACGGTTGGCAGCTCGCTCGGCGAGCAGGTGCAGCGGCTCTTGCCCGAGGCCAATGTCGTCAAGGCGTTCAACTCGATCGGCGTCGCGGTAATGACCGACCCGACGTTCAACGGCGAGACCGCAACGCATTTCATAGCCGGCGACAGCGACGCGGCAAAGGCCGAGGCGACAAAGTTGATCGAGGAATTTGGTTGGGACGTCGTCGATCTCGGCGGCATCGACCAGTCGTTCTTTCTCGAAGCGCTGGCATCGCTCTGGGTAAATTATGCGTTGAAAACAAACAACTGGAACATGGCATTTAGATTGTTAAGGAGATGATGCAGAAGCCCGCGCGTTAGCAAGGGCGATCCACTCAAGCTATGATCGTCTATCGCCCTCGCTCACGCGCGGGCTTGGGCCGCAGTTATACTAGGAGACATATGGGAACTTTTGCTAAGGAAGTAACAGATACGAATTTTCAGACGGACATACTAGGTTCCGACAAACCGGTGCTCGTCGATTTTTGGGCCGAATGGTGCGGCCCGTGCCGGATGATCGCACCTTCGGTCGAGGCCATCGCCGAACAGTACGACGGCAAGGCCGGCGTTTACAAGATGAACGTGGACGAGAACCTCAACGTGCCCAACCAATACGGCATCCGCGGCATTCCGACACTGATCGTCTTCAAGGGCGGCCAGGAACAGGAACGCATCGTCGGCGCCGTCACCCGCGAAGCGATCGCCAAGGTCATCGACAAATACCTGTAAACCGGATCCGTTCGACAAAGAAGGGCCGCGCTATGTCGCGGCTTTTCTTTACCGACACCGGGACAGCGCGAAGGCCGCAAAGCCCCGTAAGTCATTGAAAAGACCGCATCTTAACCGCGTTTCGCCTTCGAGGTTGTCCCACCCTGTCCCGCATCGGGAGTGGGACAGGCAACCTATTGTGGGTATTGAGGTTACGCCGCAATTCGGCTCTGTCCCGCTTGTTTTGAAAAAAAAGCAACGCACGTGTGGCACAGCCGGAAAACAACTAGATTGTCAGAGATCGACCACCGAACCAAGCATAGCACGAATTGCAGAGATTGTCAAGTGTTTTGTCTGTGCAACGTCGGGCCGACCATCTTTGAGATAGTGATGCTTCGGGTTGACTTCTAACACAGTTGCTTCATAGATGACCCTGATCTGTCTTTCAAGTACAACCTTGCCGGGGCGATGATCGGAGACGTATCCGAGCGGCCGCGTGGTGAAGAACGAACTGTGAGGAGGACAGCGTCAGACGTACGATCTTGGTGTACTTTTGAGAACCGGCTTAGCGTCGAAGAAAAAAGGCTGCCGGCTTGATGGCGGGCAGCCTTTTTTACAGTGAGCGAAGTCGGGTTAGATCATGAAGTTAAGCTGCGACCAGGTGCCGGGGAAGCTGGCGAGTCTTGGGAAGACGGTGAGCTCGTCGGCGGGGGCGAGGCCGAACCAGCGTGCCATTTCGACGGCGTATTGCTCGACGGAGGTTGTCGGTATCCAGCGGCCGCGGCCGGCGGAGTTGTTGTCGGTGTCGTCGAGGGCCGCCGGGTTGTTGCCCATGGCGAGTGTCGGGTAGTAGTTCCCTGTTCCCCCGGGCCGCAGGCTTCCGTAAAAATCGCCGCCGGCCACGCTGCCGCCCATAACGAACATATGGCTTCCCCATGCGTGGTCGGAACCTACGCCCGCGCCGGAACCCGCAGGATTCAAGGTGCGGCCAAAGTCCGACAGCGTGAACAGCGCGACGTCGTTCGAGATGTTCTGTGCGACTATCTCATCCCAAAAGGCGCGCATCGCCTGGCTCATCTGCGTCATCAGGTTGGCCTGGTTGGTGAGCTGGGTCGTGTGCGTATCAAAACCGCCGATCTGCACATAGAAGATCTGCCGGTTCACATTCAGATTTCCCCGGCTCTTGATCAGCCTCGCGACCTGTTTTAGCTGCAGCCCGATACTGGTATTCGGGAAAACGGTCGTCACGTCCTGACTGGTTTGGAGCGCCGTATTTGCGTCCAATGCGGCGTCGGTAACATCCGCGGCCGCCGCTAAATAGTTAGAGCTGGCGGCAAGGTCCTGCTGGACGATCGCGTTGTAAGCGGTCCATCGTGCGAGGTTCGTGCCGGCGGGTGTTGGCAGCCCGAATCCCTGCGGTGCAAGGACGGTCGTCAGGTTGCTGGTTCCCGAAAAGTTCGCCTGCGCGATCGCAAGCGGCAGCTTGACCTGCGCGGCGGTGAAAAGCTGCGCACCGGCGATCGAGGTCACCATCGGGATCAGGCCGCTCGGGTTGCTGCTGTCGGCCATCCGATCGGCCATTCTGCCGCCCCAACCGGTAAAGATCTGGGTCTGGGCATTGGCCGTCTGCGATTCGTTCACCTGGTCCGAGTGCGAGAACAACTGGTAAGGCTTCTGGAACTGGCTGCTGAGATACTGGGCCTTCGTCAGCGGTACGACCAGGTTGCCGACGTTGCATACGACCCCGAGCTTTTGCTGCGCCCAGAGGTCGTGAATACCGTCGTTAACGATGGTCGAACCGTTCAGCGGCTGCGTCGCCGGGTCTCGCCGCAGGTTCGGGTGCAGCGCGTAGGTCGCCGCGTTCGGCGACAAGGCGGCCATCCGTGGTACGTTGATCGACGTAGCAGCGAGTTGCCCTTGCGTAAATGCAAGGCCCTGCGGTGCCCGTGCGGCCGAATAGGCCGCGTAGTTACTGATCGTGGCGTCGTTATGGTTTGGGATGACCATGTTGTTCGAGTCGTTGCCGCCGGCCATGTAGAGCATGACCAACGCCTTGTACCCGCCGGGACCTTCACCGTTGTCGATGACCTTCTGGGCCATCGCGCTCATAGCACCGAGGTGATGCATTTGGGTCGCAAGCGTGACCATTCCGAGGGCGCATCCGCCTGTTTTCTTCAAAAAATCTCGTCTTGATTCTCTCATTGTTATCACCTCTGCACTTGATACTGGCTCGATGTTGCGATCAGATAAACGGCCTGCCGGACGCGGCCGAGAGTGTCGGCTGATCCGACGGCGGTGACCGCGTTGAGCACTTGCGTCCTCATAGCGGCGCTCATCGTTCCGCGAAGGAGTCGCCTGTTCAGTTCGTCCACCAGCAGATTGCCCGTGCTGTCGGCGGCGGATATCGTCTGGAGGTCGCTGAAATCCACGGTCGTTCCCTGTGGCGCGTCGGTGCTGACGGCCACCGGTATCGACGTGAAAACGAACCGGTTCATAAAGTTCGTACGTGCGATCGACGTGCCGGTCGTCATCAGCGCGAACTCAGGCCCAAGCAAGGCCGTTCCAGGGATGACGAAATCCGGCGGATAGTAATTGAACACCGTCGGACTGCGGAACGGGATCTGCGCCATTCCTGTGAACTCACTGCGTTGGAATATGACGCCGTCACTCTGGCCATTTCCGGCTGCGTTGCGAACATTGAACGCACGGAGGAAGTTTGTCGCGTACTGCATCGGTTCGAGAAGCTTGCCGTAATTCGGGTCGGTCTTGATCTCACCTCGAGCCTCGGGGTCGAGCAGGATCGCCCGGACGACCGCCTTCATATCGCCCCGCACGCCGAGACCGTTGTCGTTGAAAACGGCCGCGACACGGCCGACATATGCCGGCGTCGGGTCGGACGTGACCATATGCTGGATCATCAGCTTGCCGATGAACGGCCCGACGTTCGGATGATTGAAGATGTTGTCCAGGGCCTGATCCATCGAGTTGTTCGCGTAGGTGGCGATGTTCGGAAACGTGGTGCAGTTCCCGCAGGCGGCAACGCTGGTCGTGGTCGATCCTGGATACGTAAGCAGGGTCTTTGCGGTAAGGTCGTGAAGGTTATTGTTAATGTTGCCCTGATTGACGCCTATATTGATGACCATCGGGTCTATGTAATTCAGCGTACCCGAGGCAAGGTTCGGACAGCTCGCGGCAACCGAGCAGAGCCGCCAGCCGGTGAGCACCTTTGTCAGGTCGTTCACCACGTTCTGGTCGTAGGTCGGTATCGGCGTATTGCCCGGCTGGCACGGATTGTTCTCGTAACACTGGACAGTACCGTTCGGATTGAGCATGAACAGCCCAATGGTGAAGAGCTGCATTATCTCGCGGGCGTAATTCTCGTTCGGGTTGGTCCGCGTGCTCTGCGACATGTCGAGATACGTGCCCATCGTCGGGTTGAGCGTCATCTGCTCCATCAGGTTTCGGAAATTGCCGAACGCATTTTGCGACAACACCTTGTGATACTCGACCATGTGCCGCGACTGCTGTATGTCGTTACCCGACGTCACCCAGATCTGGCTCAGCGTCCACGCGACACGGTGGCGAAGCTGCGCATCGCCGTAAAACATTTCTTTCGTGTTCCATGCCTGTATCGGATACATCGTGTACGTGTCGCGAAAACAGGTTGCCGGCACGTCCGGTGTCACCGTCTGATCGCCGTCGCAATCCGCCGGAGCATTGACCGGCTTGAGCGGCTGGTTAGGATATGGATTTGT
>CAZSOE010000006.1:0-4519 GCA_964608335.1 uncultured Chloracidobacterium sp. | reverse complement strand
ACCGAGTTGCTGGCCAGACCACGCCATGTCAGATATAGATAAAGGTCGCCGAGCACGGGCTCGGGCCAGTACCCGATCTCGTCCCGCAGGTGTACGGTGGCGACATGAAGATTCTTTAGAAATGCGTGAGGCGCGATATCGAGGACCGGAAAGCGATAGCTGCGTCCGAGGCTGTCGGAGGCCCAGATGCGCAGGGCGTTGGCACCCTCGCCCTTCATCAGCTCGAGATTTGCAACATAAAGAACGACCTTAGAGCCGGGCTGAAACGCCTTTGGTCCAAGCCTCGACAGGTCCGCCTTTGTTCCGCCCTTTACTGGCTGGGCAAGCGCCCGCGTCGTCTCGACCTCGGTCAAAAGGACCGGTGTCGGCGAATTAGGGTCGGGATCGCCCTGCGCCGCGGCCGGCAAAAGGCAAGCCAGGCAAAGGGCGAGGGCCGCCGTTACGTTCCGCAGGAACGGCCGCAAGTGTCTGCTTTCCATACATCCTCCTCAAAAAGGAACTGCTAAATCTAAATGTGGGTGCCATACGGTGCGCGGGAACTGCACCGGTTAAATAATGTTTTACAGTATGAATCTACACGAATTTGCGAATAATGACAACACATTTCTTTTGCCCTGAATACTGTGTGCGGAAGGGGCCCGCGAACTTGGAGTTTAGACGTAAAATATACGCCCGAAGCCGACAAAATGTAAAGAAGTGTAAAAGCGTAGTCGATGAGGCGCAAGCCCGCGCGTGAGCAATGGCGACTGGACGACCTTAGCTCGGGTGTATCGCCCTTTCTCACGCGCGGGCTTGCGCCTAAATGCCCCATTACAACATATGCTGAACTTTCGCCCGGTCGGGCGCGTCTTTCCCTTCGGAACAGCGTGAGGTTGTGTAGTATCATAGGCGAAACCCCCGGGGTATTTTTTGGATGATCCAGGCCGGCGCGACACTTCAGGAGCGGTACAAGATCGACAAACAGATCGGGCAGGGCGGAATGGGCGCGGTCTATGTCGGGACCGACGTGCGCTTTGGCAGCACGGTCGCGATCAAAGAGACGCTCTGCATGGACGCGAACTTCCGCAAGGCGATCGAGCGCGAGGCTCGGCTTCTCAACAGCCTAAAGCACAACGCGCTGCCGCGCGTCAGCGACCATTTCGAGGAGCAGGACAGCCAGTTCCTCGTGATGGAGTACATAGCAGGCAAGGACCTCTGCTGTGTGATGGACGATGAGGGGAAGCCCTTCGGCGCCGATCAGGTACTGAGCTGGGCCGACCAGTTGCTGGACGCTCTCGACTATCTGCACACGCAGGACAGCCCGGTCATCCATCGCGACATCAAGCCGCAGAACCTCAAGATCACACCGCGTGGACAAATAATCCTGCTCGATTTTGGCCTCGCGAAAGGTAACCCGACGGACGCGGCAAACCAGACTGCCGCAAAGAGCATATTTGGCTACTCACGTAACTACGCCTCGCTCGAACAGATCCAAGGGACCGGCACCGATCCGCGCAGCGACCTGTATTCACTGGCGGCAACGTTCTACCACCTCCTGACCGGCGTTCCGCCGGAGGACGCATTGACACGTGCGATGAGCGTGCTCAGTCAGAAACCCGATCCGCTGCGGCCGGCATGTGAGATCAACCCGTCGGTCCCGCGCGGGCTGTCGGGCGTGCTGCAAAAGGCTCTCGACCTGAACGCCGACCAGCGACCGAGTTCGGCGGCCGAGATGCGGCAAATGTTGAGGGAACACGAAAACTACGCCTATTTGGCCGACAACGTCACGGTGCCGGCGATCGCGGTCCCGCCTTCGTCATTCGGTGAACCGACGCGGCTGATGCCGCAGTCGACGCAGGCCGGAATGATCGGCCAGACGGATGTGAGGACCGAGGTCCTTTCGGGCGGCCTGTCCGAAGTGACCTCCGTTTCTCCACAGCGCGTGCCGACCGATCCCGGTCCTCCCGCGGCCCGTGACGGACGCCGTGGCTTCGGCATTGCGGCAGGTGCCCTCGCGCTGCTCCTGGTTGGCGGCGGGATCGCCGGCGGGCTATACGTGATGAAGCCCTCGGTGTTCGGAGCGACTGAAGCGCCACAGACACAGATCGCACCAGCGGCCGCCAACAGTGTACCGGCGGAGGCTCCGCGCGACAGTGTTGACGGCACTGCGACATCTCCGGGCCATGCCCCGCTCGAACCGGCAGGCGAAACGCGAACGCAATTCGCCGAAGAAAAGCCTCAAACCCTTACAAAAGGGAGACCTCCCGCCGGCGTGACGGGCGACAAAGCGCCGATCGATACGTCGACGGGCACGCGTGCGGACGATCCGGGGAGCACGCAATCCGAGATCGTCGTTCGCGATCCGGACTCGAATCAGGTGATCACGATACGTCCGCCCCCGCCTGGTGCAGACCGGGTACCCGGCCCCGGCGGCGTCGATCTGCGTAAGATGACACCCGCCCAGCGCCAGCGGCTGATGCGGATACTGCGGAACAACCCGCCGCCCGATGTGCGCCGGATACCGCCTGCAAACAAGCCCTAAGGTTTATTCTACGGAAGCGATGACGTCCCTGAGCTTTTGCGTGACGAGTTCGGCATCGTCTTCCTCACTGGCGTGCATCAGCGGGTGATACGTCACGGTGAGCCTGCTGAAAAACCTGGGCCACTTCTGACCGCGCGGCCAGATCCGATTGCCGCCCGAGATCGTCACCGGCAATATCGGCACACCGGCCTGCATCGCCATACGGACCACGCCCTCTTTGAACGGCATTAACTCGCCATCGGCAAGCTCTCGCCCACCTTCGGGAAAGACCACCAGTGCGGCTCCGTCCTCAAGCGCCCGCAGCGCGCGCTTCATCGACCTCAGCACGCCCTTTCCTTCAAGTGAAACGGGAAAAGCGCCGAGCGACTCGATCGCCGGCCCTACAACGCGCCATTCGAACGCTTCGTCGAACGCCATGAATTGCAGCTTGTGCGGAATAGGGGCGCAGATCCAGCCCGGGTCGAGATAGGTCTGGTGATTTGACGCGACGATGTATCCGCCTATGCCCCGGGGCGGAATGTTCTCGCGGCCGTTATACCGGATCGACCAGAACAGCTTACTCGTCACAAACGAAAACCCGCGGCAGAGCCAGTTGACGACCTGCGGCGGGTATTTGATCTCTCGAGCCTCTTTCACAAAAAAACGGAGCGTGATGCTCCGATGTTGAAAGCTTATTGCAGAAGCCCCGACGTAGCAAGGGCTTAACACTCGACGCCACGGCCCTTGTTGAGCCGTTTACTGAGGTGCGGCCTTCCGCAAGAACTAGTCGATACCTTCGAGCGGATAGTAGCGGTCGATGAATTCGAGATGCAGCCGCGTGATGCCGTCCTGACCGACACGCGAACCGCGGACGATCGAGAGGATCTCGATATCGTGACGAGCACTGTGAACGCGAAGGAAGGTGCCGGTTTCGAACTGGTGGGTCGTAAAGATCGCCGCACCGCCGAGGCTGATATTCTCGGTGACCGTCGTTTCAGAGAAAAGCACTCGGCCCGCTTCATCGACCTGCGAGAGGGTGAGCGCCTCGGGTATCGAATAACGCGTCTGCTTGCGCTGGTCCTTTGGCAGGGCGCTGTCGTCCGACCTGAGATCGGCTAGTCCGAGGTGCCAGAATCCTTTGCCCTCGGCTTCCTGGTGCGAGATGTCGTAAAGCCGCGACGGGTGTTCGATATGGTCGGCGGGCGGCGTTCTTCCGGTGAACGCGACGCCGATCGAGTACTCGGTCTCTCGGCCGGGAGCCTCGATGGTGATGCAGCGGCGGACAAGACCCCATATCTTGTACTGCGGCTCACCGTAGTCGAAGGAGCGCAGCTGCCGCGGCATCGGGATCGTCATCAATACGAGCCGCCCGCGCTTGATCGGCCGCTTTAGCGCAAAGCCTGCTCCGAACGCCGATACATCGTTGAGCCGTGTGATCTCATACCAACTGTTTTTGGCATCGAGCTTGACCTCGACCCGCACCGGCAGCGGCAGGGCGATCCGCTGGATCCGGCGGTTCTCTTTTTCCTGGCCGGGGCCAATGTTCGGGCGGGGCGGACGCGGTGACGATGTTAGCGAGGAAGACTGCATTTTCGGGCGGTTTGTAGCCGATCGGCTGTGGGAAAACGGGAGTTCGAACGGTTGCGTGCAGGCACTTGGGCCTGTAAAATAAATATACGGTTATCCGGCTGTTTTTTCCAGCTTTTTCTGGATCCCACGCCTCTCTCGGGGCCCCAAAAACCGCCCTGACGAACACAAAAAATGGACTCACTTTTGGAGCGAAATCAGATAAATATCGAGGACGAGATGCGCCGGTCGTATCTCGACTACGCGATGTCCGTCATCATCGGACGGGCGCTGCCCGATGTCCGCGACGGACTCAAACCTGTGCATCGCCGCATTCTCTACGGAATGTTCGAGCAGGGCAACACGGCCGGGAAACCGTACCGCAAGTCGGCCCGCGCCGTCGGCGACGTGATGGGTAAATACCATCCGCACGGCGACACCGCGGTGTACGAC
>CAZSOE010000005.1:1530-19603 GCA_964608335.1 uncultured Chloracidobacterium sp. | reverse complement strand
GACTCAATAACGCAAACAATATCGCCACGATCACGAAACGAAACACGATCTTCGGCTCCTTCCAGCCCGTCATCTCGAAGTGATGGTGCAGCGGCGTCATCTTGAACACTCTGCGGCCCGGATTGCCGCCCCGCTTTGTCAATTTGAAGACCGACACCTGCAGCATCACCGAGAGGGCTTCGAGAATGAACACCCCGCCGATGAACGGAAGCAGGAACTCCTGCTTTGTCAGGATCGCCACGGTACCGAGAGCTCCCCCGATAGCGAGGCTTCCTACATCGCCCATAAAAACCTCGGCGGGCGGCGAGTTATACCACAGGAAACCAAGGCTTGCCCCGGCCATCGCACCGCAAAACACGGTCAGTTCCGCGGAATGCGGGTTATGCGTTATATCTAGCCGTTCTGCCCAGCGAGCGTCGCTCGCGATATAGGTCAGCCCGGTGAGCGCAGCCATCGCGATGAACGTAACGCTCGTCGCCAATCCGTCGAGTCCGTCGGTCAGGTTAACCGCGTTCGATGACCCGAGCAGGATGAACACAATAAAAAAGCCATAAACGATCGGACCGACGTAGCTGATGCCGTTCGTCTCGGCCGTTGCCTTGAAGAACGGTATGCTCAGATTCCAAAAGTAATCGCCCGACGACCAAAGCACCGCCCATACGCCCAGGCCGATCAGAAACTGCCCGGCAAGTTTTTGCTTTCCGGTCAGCCCGAGGCTGCGTCGCTTGACGATCTTGATGTAATCGTCCGCGAAACCGATCGATGCAAACAGCGTCGTCGCACCGAGGGCGATCCAAAGATACAAGCTGCTCAACCGTGCCCAAAGAACGGTCGAGATGATGACCGACCCGATGATCAGGATTCCGCCCATCGTCGGCGTACCGCGTTTTTCCTGATGCGATGCCGGCCCTTCTTCGCGGATCTCTTGTCCGAACTTCAGCTCGGCAAGTTTTCTGACCACCTTTCCGCCGAACAGTAGCGAGATCAGCAACGAGGTCACGGCCGCAACGGCGGTCCTGAACGTGACGTACTGAATGACGTTCAGGCCCTTGAAGAAGTACGACTCGCTAAAGCGTCCGTACTGCTCATATAGAAACTGATAGAGGAAGTAATAGAGCACGCCCGTCTTTGCGGATCGCTAATGCCGGCCCGATCCGACGCTTCCCTCCTCCAGTTTGAATCTTTCGAGCAGTCTTTCGACGACGCGCTCCGTCCGAACGCCGCGAGAACCTTTTACCAGGACGGCGTCACCCGGACGAAGCTCCGTCACGAGCAACTCGGCAGCGGCAGCCGCATCCTCGGCGAACTCGGCCTGCTCAAGGCCGCCTGCCTTTGCACCCGCTACCAGATCTCTTGCAAACCCCCGAACGCCGATCAGGAGGTCAACCTCGCGTTCGGCGATCTCACGGCCGGTTTCAAAATGGATCTCTGCCGATCGATCACCGAGTTCCAGCATTTCCCCGGCCACGACTATCCGGCGCGAGTCGCGACTCCCTTCGATCAGCGTATCGGCCATCGACAGCAGAGCGTCCGGATTCGAGTTGTATGAATCGTTGATGACCGTAAACCCGTCAGCGAACCGCAGGACCTCGCCGCGCTGTGGAGGAGACTCTACACTCCCAAGGGCCTGTGCGATCGCGTCAACGCCCATGCCGAATGAAACGCCGACCGCCGCCGCCGCGAGAGCATTCGAAACGTTGTGCTTGCCATTCAACGAAAAACTCACCTCATCTCGCGTGTCTTGGACTACCAATGTGAAAGAGGTCCGGCCGAACCCGTCCGTTCGTATATCCTCTGCCATCACGTCCGCCGCATTTGCGATGCCAAATGTCAGGGTCCTGCCCTTGCCTAGTTCGCTCATCGCGGCAACTCTCGGGTCGTCCGCATTTAATATCGCGGTCCCGCCCGGCTTCATGCCTTCGACCAGCTCCCCTTTAGCGCGAGCGACGTTCTCGATCGAGCCGAGATGTTCGACGTGCACGGGCAGCACATTGAGTTCGACCGCAACGTCCGGCGGCGTAATGCGACAGAGCCTTGCGATCTCGTGCATCGGTGTGGACATTCCCATTTCAAGGACGGCGACGTCGTAACCTTTGTTCCGGGCAAGTTGCAGGACCGTCAGCGGATGCCCTATCCCGTTATTAAAGTTCGCGCTGTTCTTCAGCACCTTGCGGCCATCTGCTTCAAGAACGTGGGCCGTAAGTTCCTTTGCAGTCGTCTTGCCCGCGCTTCCCGTTATCGCGACCACCGGTCCGGCCCATTCGAGGTAAACGCCGTGAGCGAGCCGCTGCAGGGCGGCGATCGAGTCATCGACAAAAACGAGTCTTCCATTGAACGGGTCCAGCTTCGCGACGTTCTCTTCATACCGGTCCCTTCGGAGAACGCAGGCACACGCTCCGTTCGCGAATGCCGCCGGCACGTACTTCGTCGCGTCGTCAAAGTCTCCGTTGAAGCCGTTGTCCCGATATTCAGGCTGCGACAATGCAAAAAAGAGCCCGCCGGGCTCAACTTTACGCGAATCGACTGCGAAGGAGTCCACTTCGCTCGCCAGCAAAGTCGGATCGAGGTCGGTCGCGACGGCGTCCATATTTCGAATGGCGGTTTCAAGTTTCAAATCTTCCGTTCTTGGACCATTCGAGGTCCGTAAAACGATCGCGTCGAGAGCCCGCCGCGACCACCCTCGCCCGATCGAGGGGCTTCTTCTCGTTTGTCTTCCTGGGGGCCTGCGGTTTCTCGGCCTTCCGATCTTGTTGGGGCAAAGCCGGGCTCTCCGATCTCGGAGTCGTCTTTTCAACCTTCTTTGTCGGCGCGCTTTGCGCCGTCAGGTTGTCGCCGCGAACCGGCGCGTTTCGCTGAACGTTCATCTCGGTCAGCAATCGCTGCGCGATCTCACGAAAAACGGGTGCCGCGGAACCGCCGCCGTCACGTGAGCCCGCCTTCGGCTCGTCCATCACGACACCGATGACTATTTCCGGCTCATCCGCCGGGGCCATTCCGATAAATGACGAAACATACTTAGACGGATCGACGGCTTTTGTCGCCGGGTTGAACTTCCATGCTGTGCCCGTTTTGCCCGCCGCCGTGTAGCCGTCGAGCTGCGCGCGCCGGCCGGTACCGTTCACGACGACCTCGCGCAACATCGTCTTCAAGTGGCGGGCCGTCTGCTGCGTGACCACTTGCGTGTGCTCGGTCCCGGTAACTTCCTTGGGCTGGTTATTCGGTCGTCGAATCTCTTTGATTATGTGGGGCTTGGCTCTGACTCCGTCATTGGCTATCGTCGCAAAAGCGGTTGTCATTTGCAATGCAGTGACCCCGATCTCGTAGCCGATCGACATCGACGCAAGCGAATCGCCATTCCAGCGTTCCGGCGAACGCACGAGTCCCGAGGTCTCGCCCGGAAGTTCTATACCGGTCCGCGACCCGAAACCCATCTTCCCGATCATCGCAAAGAAGTCGTCGCGTCCGACGCGAAGACCCGTCTTGATCGCGCACACGTTGCTCGAGTGAGCGAGGGCCTGAACATAGGAAACGCGGCCGATCGAATGGGAGTCGGAAAACTTATGGTTCGCGACCTCGATCGTCCCGTTGCCGCTGTCGATCTGGTCTTCGGGTGAGAAAAGTCCTTTTTCAAGGGCGGATCCGTATGTGACGATCTTAAAGACGGAGCCCGGCGAATAAACGGTTTGCAGTGCCTTGTTCAGGATGTGCTCGCGGTCCGACTCGCTGATCGTGTTCGGGTCGAACGTCGGATAGTTTGCCAGCGCGATTATCGCGCCGGTTTTCGGGTTCATCACGACCGCCATTCCGGACTTTGCGCTTGAGCCGCGCACGCCGCGTTCGAGCGCCTGTTCGGCAATGTACTGAAATCCCGCGTCGATAGTCAGCACGATGTCGCTCGGCTCCTCCCGCTCGATGGCCGTTTCACCGTACACGCGCCCGAGGCGGTCGCGCTCCTGAAGCTGTTTAACGACGGCGCCGTGAAGCACGTCGTCCTGCGATTGCTCGACGCCCGCCTTCCCTTCGTCTGCGGCATCCGTGAAACCGATCACCTGCGCGGCCAGCCGCTCATACGGGTAGCTGCGTCGCTGGTCGTCCCGCCAATGAAGTCCAACGAAGCTCGGCAGGTCTGGCTTCTTGATTTGCGGGTCGTCGAGGCGTTTGTTGATCCGCTGCGCTGCCTCGTCGTCGACCTTTTTTATCAAGGGGACAAAGCGTTTGTTTGCGTCCTTCGCCTGCCGAAGCTGGGCGATCGTTTGGTTCGGGTCCAGCTCGAGCGCCTTTGCGATGGCACGACCAGTGGTCTCGGGGTCCGGTATTTCTGCGGGATCGGCGTAGAGCGTTTTTACTCGAAGGCTCATAGCAAGCGCGCGTTCATTGCGGTCGTAGATCGTGCCGCGCAACAGACGCGTCTGCTTGAGGTCCTGTCGCACATCGAGCGCCCTTTCCCGAAGCCACGTATGCTGGCTGACTTGAAGATGCACCAGTCGAACGCTGATGCCGCCGATCCAAACGACCATGATCGCAACGATCAGCATGAACCGCGTAAAGGCGATCTGCCGCTGGTCCCTCTTTCTTGAGCGCCTCGTTTTCTTCATGCCTCGAAGTATCACTCTGTCGCCGGCTCTTTCCTGGCCTGGCGTACGGGTCGATCTGTTCTTTGCTCCGTCGCCGGCACAACTCTGGGAGCCGGCGTGACCGACGCCGTCTTGATAACAAGTGATGTCGATGCGGGAGCCGCGGGTAGAATAGGCCGCGCTTTTTCCTTCAGAACAGAGGATGCATTCTCAACCTGTGTTGGAATATTGACCTCTGCCGCAAGGCCGGTTTTTCGTGCCGCCTTCCGGATCTCGGTCGGCGCCAGCGACATTTCGCGGACAAGCATCAACCGCCGCTTTTCAGCCTCGAGGTCGTCGATCTGCTTACGGAGCCTGGAATTCTTCATTCCAAAATCGATCGACGAAAAATGCTGTTGCCCCGCAAAGAAGAACCCTGCCACGAGCAGCGCAACGCAGACCACGATCACGAGATACATCTGCCATCGCGCCGCAGGAAGCGCCAGTTTTGCATTTCCGGTCTTAGTTTTCGTCATTAACCCCTCCGCAGATCTCGCATCCTATAACTTTCGACATGCTCTGAGCTTGGCACTTCGCGACCGCGGATTTGCCTGGGCTTCTGCCGCGGTCGGCACGACCGGCCGCCTGGTCAGTATCTCGACCCGTCGGGCCGCCCCGCAGACACATACGGGAACGCGCGGCGGGCACGTGCACTTCCCCGCTAGCCGCTGAACTGCATGCTTCACGATGCGGTCTTCAAGCGAGTGAAAAGTGATGACCGCGAGAACCCCATTCGTTTTCAAAAGATCGATCGAATCAAAGATAAATGGCCCGATGATGTCCAGCTCGTTGTTTACTGCTATCCTCAGGGCTTGAAAAGTCCGGGTCGCGGGATGGATCCGGTCGCGAGGTCCCGACGGAACGGCCTTTTTGACAAGCTCCGCGAGCTCGTGGGTTCGCGTGATGGCTTGGCCAGAACTCCTTCGCTCGACGATACGCCGGGCAATGCGACGCGAAAATCTTTCCTCACCATATTTGTAGATCACGTCCGCCAGGTCCTTTTCGTTAAGTGTCGCGAGGAGGTCGGCCGCCGTAGGCCCCGACCGCGTGTCCATTCTCATATCAAGCGGAGCGTCGTGACGGAAACTGAACCCACGATCCGGATCATCGAGCTGAAGCGACGAGACTCCCAGGTCCGCCAGAATCCCTGCGGGTTCCTCTTCCCCGACTACTTTCCGGATCTCGGAGAAGTTGGCATTGGCAAATCTGACCCTTGAGCCGAATCTCGCGAGACGATCCCGGGCGAAGCCTAATGCCCTTTGGTCTTGATCGATCCCGAGCACCCGCGCGGCTGATGACGCATCCAGGATCGCCTCCGAATGGCCCCACAAGCCCGACCGTAGAATCGACAAAAAGCCCGACTCGCTCAGTTTCCATGATAGCCAGCGTTTAGTCGAGCTGGACGGGTTCGTGCAGATCGGCTGGATCGGCTTGCGTCATCGCTATTTCAAATAACAAGCTGGATGCCCAGTATCGGGATCAGGCACAAATCACCCTTATCGCGCAGTGCGATCTGCTTAAGCATTTAAACGAGATTTTTAGGATTTGCCCTTTGGAACCGGCCCAAGAAATACCGGTTTGATCAACTACTAAAGGCATTCTACGCCCGCGAAACAAGAACTGTCAAGAGAGAAATTTCACCTTTCTTGCTTAATCAGTAGTTTAAGTTCACGGTTACCTGCTCGACCGCATTTTCTTGCTGCGCCCCAGGTGCGATACGATAAACAGGACCTTTCGGCAACCCTGATGACCCCTCTTTTCCTCGAGCTTCTGGTTTTTGGCACTCTTGCTGCGGCCGCCAACGTGCTCGGCGGGCTGATCCTGTTCCCTTCTAGGCTGCATAAGTTCTACCGCCGATTTCTGCGGTATCTGCTCGGTTTGAGTGCGGGCTTCATGCTCGCGGTCACTTTTTTTGAGATCCTCCCCAAAACGGTCGAGATATGGCAGGAATCTCGGCCGGCCGGGGGCGATCGCCTGTATGTTCCGATGTTGCTGGTTCTCGCTGGATACCTGCTCACACAGTTCTTTGAGCATACGATCGCCCCACACTTTCACCTGGGTGGTGAGATGCACTGCGATGACGACACGCACTCACACGAGCTCATCTCGCCGCGTTCGGCATACACTGCGGTCGGCGGACTGCTAATGCACACCTTTTTCGACGGGGTTTCGATCGCGGCGGCGGCGCAGATCGACATGAGGCTTGGGTCCCTCGTATTTCTGGCCGTTTTTCTACACAAATTTCCGGAAGGTTTTACGATCGGTTCCATGGTAATGGCCGCAGGCAAGGGGAGGCGCGAAGTGCTCGGGGCGACGGCCTTGATCGGAGCCGCGACACTCGCCGGCGTGCTTTTCTTCGCGCTGATCGGTGCAAACCTAGGCTTCACCGTCGCCTACGCGCTCCCGCTCGCCGGCGGCATAACCCTCTACGTAGCCGCCAGCGACCTCATCCCCGAAATAAACCACCACGGCGGCAAGAATCCTCTTGTCTCCTTGGCCGTCTTCCTCGGCGTCGCGTTGTTCTTCGCTACCCAGCAGATCCTGCATTCCGTAATGGGATAGCCTGACCAGCTTCCACATTTGGGCGCTCGGTCCGTACGCCAAAAACGCACGCTGATCGGCAGGACCAGATTCCTGAAACAAATCGCGCGACCTGTCGTAAATAAGAGCGGAGGCAGTTTGGACACATGCGGGAACCATTGCTTGCGGGCATTCTGAGTTTGCTGGTCCCGGGACTCGGGCAAATCTATAACGGTAGAATTATCATCGGCATAATTTGGCTTGTTCTGACCGGGTTTTCATGGATCGGCTCCGCGGGGCTGTTCGGGTGGGTGATCCATCTGATCGCTGCGTGGTGTGCCTACAGCTATGCAAAGGAAAACCCCGTTCGCGTCTAAAGCCACCTTCATACAATCCTCCTCTGGCCCGGCGTCCCGCAGACGCCGGGCCTTTTTACATTTGCCTCCGGTCTGGCATCTGTCGTCCGGCTTCTGTATGCTGACGTCTGATCCAGATGGTCCGAGACGGCATCCCATTTGTCACGATCCCCGCAGTGCTTGCGGCCTTGTTCGGCTTCCTCGGCTGGTGGCCGCTGGCCGCGGGTCTCGCGGTTATTGCCGGCTTCATGGTCTATTTCTTTCGGGATCCGCCGCGAATCGTTCCGCAGATGCCGGGCGTGATAGTAGCGGCGGCGGACGGTCGCGTGACGCGGATCGATGAGGGGCCCGATGGAAAGCTGGTAAGCGTATTCCTGTCGCCGCTTGACGTTCACGTCAACCGTTCTCCGATCGCCGGCGAGGTCCTTGAGATCGTTTACACGAAGGGCAAACGGCGTCCCGCGACAAGCGACGATACGAGCCTGACGAACGAGCGCAATGCCCTAGTGATCAGCGGCGAAGGCGTAACCGTTACCTGTACGCAGATCGCCGGGATCCTGGCTCGAAGGATTGTCTGCTGGTCGCGGACCGGTGATAGACTTGAACGCGGGCAGAGGTTCGGAATGATCAAGTTCGGATCGCGAACCGATGTCCTCATGCCGCCTAACGTTGAGGTCATGGTCCAAGTGGGCGATCGTGTTCGAGGCGGTGAAACGGTCATCGCCAGATGGCGGGATCCAAACGGCACGGAATGAGCGACGAATCAACAAGACCCGGACAGCACCGCGGGCTGCGAAAAGGCCTCTATGTGATCCCGACCGCGTTCACTGCGGCCAACGTCGCGATGGGCTTTCTATCGGTCCTCTGGACGATACGCGGATTCCAGGCAAGCAGCGGCGACCCAGCTCTTGCCGCTTCTTATTTCAATGGCGCCGCAATGGCGATAGGGCTCGCCATCCTTTTCGACACGGTTGACGGGCGTATTGCACGCGCGACGAGGACCGCGACAGAGATCGGCGTGCAATTTGATTCGCTCGCCGACGTACTGACGTTCGGTATCGCGCCGACCGCCCTACTGTATAGCTGGGCGATCGCACCAACGTTCGCCGAACGCAGTCCTGCGTACGGACTCGGCGTATTCCTCCTGTTTGCGTTCCTGATGTGCGGGATCTTCCGGCTGGCTCGATTCAATCTGCAGGCGACGCGGCCGCGTGTGCTGCTCGAAGGCGCTCCCAAGGTCGACAAAAAAGCGTTTGTCGGTCTGCCGATACCGCCGGCGGGCGGTCTGTTCGCATCGCTGGTCCATTTCTCGCCCGCACCGCTCACCGTGCACGGCGGCGAGGCCGCCCAACTCTACGCTTATTCGCTGCTAGCACTCATCGCCGTGCTCGCGGTGCTCATGGTCAGCACGATCCGCTACACAAGTTTTAAGGCCTCGGGATCCGGCCGCCGGGGATTTTACCTCGTCCTATTGATAGCCGCGTTCGGAATGGCGATATGGCTTTATTCCGAGTATGTGCTTCTGGCCCTCGCAGCGGTCTATTGCGCTCACGGGGTCGTATGGTGGCTGTTGCGCCCTGTATTCATGCGCCCCAACCCAAAGCCTCACGAACAGGCCGACTAAGCCGGTCGCCGGCCTGTCACCAACTGCACTATCAGCACGACCACGGCCAGCACCAGCAGCAAGTGGATAAGGTTGCCCGCTGCGGGCACGAAACCAAAACCCAGGGCCCACAGGACCAATATGATCAAAAGGATAGTCCAAAGCATTTTATTTTCTCCTTGTCAGTAACTATTTACGTTTTGTCGATCGCGATGTCGGCGCGGCCTTCTTTGTCGAGGTCTTGGTCTTAGGCTTGGAACGCGTCGTCGCAGTCGCTTTTTTCTTCGCGGGTGCCCGAGGGGATGACGGGCCGCTCGACACCTTTGGTTTCTTTCGTCCGTGTGACGACCGCGAAACTGGAGCGGAATCGGATCGGGTGACGCCGTCAACCGCACCCTGCGCCGCGCCGGCGAGAGCCGAGCTTGCCACTTCCTTCGCTTTCTCGTAGATCTTTCCCAATGTTCCCTTCCGGGCTGCCATAGATATATCTCCTCGGATCGGCTGTTAACTCCGCCTCCGACATTAGCAACCACGAAAACCGGGCTGTGTACGATTGCTTACACTAGGCGGTCTTGCCGGAACCGCGCGCAATGGGTGTGATACTCGCAGGTCGGGGTCGCCCGGAGCGTGTCTTTTGTGGGTCCGCGACATCGTCCGGATATTCGCGACCCGCAGCAACAAGCAGGGCGAGGAGTGTTAGAAACATCGTCGAGACGGCAGTGACGTGTAGAACGAAATCAAAGAGACTGTGGACCAGGATCGCAAAGCACCCCGCAAACGCGCCGCACGCAATACCGCGGCGAAAGGTGTTTTCGACCGCAATGTTTCGCTTTCCTTCGCGGAAGAACAGGAAAAGGAAGAGCGCTCCGATCAGCGCTCCGGGCACACCGGCATCCGCGAGAACCTGCAGGTAATCGTTGTGCGCCTGATCTACACGCTCAAGCCCGCTCGCATTGTCATGCTCTGGATAAGCGGTGACGAATGCGCCGATCCCGGCCCCAAGCGGCATGTTCGCCGCGATAACCTTGAGTGTGACGCTCCAGATCTGGGAGCGGTTCGACGTGATGTCCTCGGCCACGGCGGCTTCGCTAAATCGCGTCAGTGACGTTTCGCCGCCCACAAAGACCGCGCCGCCGATGCCGGCGACGATCAGCGCGATCGACAGAGCGCCCTTCAGCAAAAGGCTGCGCGTGCCACGGGCCCGCGATGTCACGATCACCAGAAAAATGATCCCGGCGATCAACGCCACAAGGCCGCCACGCGAGCCGCTCAACAGCAGCGATGCGGCCATTAACGCGATCGCCACGCCGTACAGAAGCCGCTTGTCGCGCTCGATCGCGCCGCTGAATACAAGGCCCAGAGGAATACAGATCGCCATCTCCATGATGGCGGCAAAATTGTGGCGATTGACGAATGAGCCGAAGGGCGTGGCCGTTTGGGGCTTGTAGATGCCGTAGATCTTGTCCGGGCTAAGAACAGACTGCAGGATCGCGAAGAATGCGTAAAGAAACCCAAACACAATGATCAGACGAGCGAGGACTCTTAGCCGGGCCGCTGTGTCTACATAGACCAGGGCCAGCCCCAAGAAAACGGAAAGAGCAAAAATATGAAGGGCGGCCGTCTGTGTCGCAAACGGTTCGAGCGAGATCGTTCGCGTGGCGCCTGGGACGCTGCCCGTGTCCGCGAGCGTCCCGAAAGGGACGATCTGGAGCAATGCGTACGTCCCAAACAGCGTGAGCGGAACCTGAATCAGGTTTCGGCTAAAACGCAAAGCCCCCGAGCCGGTGCAATCGATCGCCCAGGCGATCGCCATCAACGCAATAACCGCGTAGAAAAGCGAGATCATCGGCGGGTGAACGGTGCCGTAAAGCAGCGTCGTAAACACGACGGTCACGCAGACCAGGAAGAAAACGAATGCGTTGATGCGGCCCATCTAGGATCTGATCAATTCAAAATCGTCGTACCAAAGCGTCCCGCTGAGCGGACAATCGTCACCGCAAAATGCACGCGCGGTGCGTATGTTGACCGCGGCACAGTTGTCCGGAGATCTGAACTCCACCAGCACCTCTTGCCAATCCGGAGCACTCGCGGCAAATACCGGCGACCGCGCGATCGACTGGTCGTCATTTGCATTAACGATCTCGACCTGAGGCATCCCGGCGCTCTTGAGATTCTCTGTCCTAACCCAGAATCGAAGCCGATAGCGAGTGCCCGGTTTAACCACAACTGTCTGCGAAATATTCGCGAGTGAAGGGCGCGCGTAAGCCTTGAACGTCACGCGAAGGCTTCGCTCGCCCTCGCGCGGCACGCGCGAATCGGCGGCGATGTCGATCCTTGGATCGTTCCGGCCGATGATCCAGCCGAAACGGGCGTCGTCGCTGCCGTCACCCGACCGTTCGAACGAGCCGTCCGTCACGGTCTCGGCCCGGGAATCCGGATCGAAGCCGTGCTGTCGGCAGAACTCCAAAGCTTCGGGAAACGCGCGCTGGATGAAAAGTCCGTGCGCGATCGAACGGGCAAGGGCTTCGCGACGCTGTTTCTCTTCCGGCGAGAGCCTGTTCCAGTTGCGAAGCGCCTCGGCCGCACGGCCGCGAGCGGCGAAGAAATAGGCGAGCCGCGCATGCCCCTCCGCGCTCTCACCTACAAGCGCCTCGAGCCGGGCCGCATCCTTGTCGAAGTAGTCCCACGCAAGTGAGAACACCTGTTCGCGGTAGAACTGGTTGTTCTCGGCGGCCTTGCGAAGCTCGACGACCGCTTCTTCGACACGGTCGCGCCGAAGGTAAAAATTGCCAAGGTGCCAACGTGGGTAAGCGTAGGACGGGGCTACGTCGGCCGCAGCTCTAAGTTCGGCCTCGGCACGTTCAAATTGGCCGTCCTGTTCAAGAGCGCGCCCAAGCTCGATTCGCAGGCGATGGTCATACGGTGCCAACCGTATCGCGTCCTCGAGATACGGTACGGTGTTCACCGGATCGGTCGCCGTCATGGCGCGCAGCCACGCGGCAAGCGGATCGCCGGGGGCCCAACGGACCGCAGTTGCAGCCAGATCCACCGCACCCGGATCTTCGGGGAACGTCAAGCTCGCGAGCATGTTCCCGATCTGCCATCGGATCGCAAAGACTGCTCCGATGACCACGACCAAAACGATCGCGACGATCAGTGTGTATCGCGGCGCTCCCGAGATCCGGATTGTCGTAATGTCCGACATATTAACGATCAAAGAACTCCGCAACCTTTGAAACGACGTATTCCTGCTGTTCGGGTCGGAGCTCGGGATAGATCGGCAACGCCACCGTTTCATTAGCGGCCTTTTCGGCCTCAGGCAGGTCACCGATCGAATGTCCGACGTATGCAAAGCACTCCTGCAGATGCAGCGGCACCGGGTAATAAATATCGGTCCCGATCCCGGCCGAGGTCAGATGTCCGCGAAGCGCGTCACGGCGGCCCGGCACACGTATCGCGAATTGATTGTAAATGTGCCGCGCTGAGGCGCGTTCGAGCGGGAGACCGATCTCCTCCGTGACGCCGGCGTCCGTGAAAAGCTGCCGATAGCGTGCAGCGTTGGCGCGCCTTTTGTCCGTCCACTCTTCCAGGTGCGGGAGCTTGACGCGGAGCACTGCACCCTGAAACCCGTCGAGACGCGAGTTCAAACCGACGTATTTGTGATAGTACTTTTCTTCCGCGCCGTGAACGCGCAACGCTCGCAGCTTCCTCGCGAGCTCATCGTCGTTCGTCGTCATAAAACCGCCGTCGCCCATCCCGCCGAGATTCTTTGACGGATAAAAGCTGAAGCACCCGACGGCGCCAAACGCGCCCGCGCGGATACCGTGCTCCTCCGCCCCGATCGCCTGTGCGGCGTCTTCGACGATCGGGATCCCGTGTCTGTTCGCGAGGTCGCCGAGCGCTGCCATTTCGGCACAATGACCGTAAAGATGGACCGGCTCGATAGCCTTTGTTCGTCCGCTGATCTTTTCTTCGACGAGCTTGACGTCAAGATTGCATGTTTCCGGATCAATATCGACAAACACAGGCGTTGCGCCGAGACGCGTGATCGAGCTCGCGGTTGCGAAGAAACTGAACGGCGTGGTGATGACCTCGTCGCCCGGTCCGACGTCCAGAGCCATCAGCGCCAAAAGGATCGCGTCGCTCCCCGAGGCACACCCGATCGCGTGCTTCACACCGCAATACGCGGCCAGCTCCTCCTCGAGCGCAGCCACCTCACTTCCCAGGATAAACCCGTTCGAATCCAGCACGCGCCCGAGCGCGGCCTCGATGTCCAGACGAAGCGGATCGTGTTGGGCCTTCAGGTCGAGTAACGGGACGTTCATCAGATGGCTAATTTACAAACTACCAATTTACAATTAACAATTGAGATTCGAAAATGACGACCGACCGAAAGAAACACGCGGCCGAGATCATCCGCCGCCTGCGTCGCGAATACCCGGACGCTCATTGCGCACTGGAACACTCGAGCGCGTTCGAGCTTCTGATCGCGACGATTCTCTCGGCCCAGTGCACCGACGCCCGCGTCAACATAGTCACCGCCGATCTTTTTCGTAAGTATCGCCACCCCGAAGACTATCTCAAGGTCCCGCAGGCAGAGCTGGAGAAAGACATTCGTTCGACCGGCTTCTTTCGCAACAAGGCGAAGAATATCCAAGCGGCGTGCAAACGGATCGTTGAACATTTCGGCGGCAAGGTGCCGCAGACCATGGATGAATTGCTCACCCTCGGCGGCGTCGCGCGCAAGACCGCGAACGTCGTGCTCGGCAATGCCTTTGGCATCGCTGCCGGCGTCGTCGTCGACACGCACGTGGCACGGATATCGCAGCTGCTTGGCCTTACAAAGAACAAAACGCCCGAGAAGATCGAGCGTGATCTGCAAAGCGTGGTCCCAAAGAAGGACTGGATCATGTTCCCGCACTGGATGATCTCGCACGGGCGACAGGTTTGCATTGCTCGGCGACCCAAATGCGGCGAATGCGTCCTAAACGACATCTGCCCGTCGGCGAAGATCTAGCTGCCTTATCTCGCCGCGCAGATCGCCTCGATGTGACGGATGTCGGTCCCGCAGCATCCGCCAAGGACGTTGATATGAGGAAAGCGGTCGATCAGAGCGCGGTGTTCGCGGCCGAATTCCACCGGGTTCCCTTCATCGAGCTCGGTGCTTTCGTCGAGTTCCGCATGGCTCTTTTTCGAAGAGTTCGCCCGGATTCCGCGAATACGTTTCATCCAGCCCTGCGTATCGTCCAGGACCCCGTCGAAGTGCGTAGTATGGGCGCAATTCACCATGTAGTACGCGGGGGCCGCTCCGCTTTCCGAATCGACGATCTCGATCGCCTCGCCGAGCGATTCGCCGCTCGGAAGCCGGCCATCTGTTTCAACAGTAAACGAGATCACGGAAGGAATGTTTTGCGATCTGGCAGCGATCGCTACGCCGACGGCTTCGTTTGGATAATTCATAGTCAACGCCGAAACCAGATCGGCGTCGGTTTCAGCGTAGGCAGCGATCTGCCACGAGTGATATTCCGCCGCTTCGTCCGCCGCCATCATCGCGCCCGGCGAATACCCGTCGCCGCGCGGGCCAATATTGCCGCTGATGACGAACGGACAGTCGGAGGTCTCCAATTCCTCACGGACTTCGCTCATCAGCGCGATCGACTTTCGATTCAGTTCGAGGAGTACGTCTTCCGTATAGCCGAGTTTTCCTGCCCAATCGCGGTTTGCGCGCCAGCAGGGACTTTCGAGGATGAACCCCGTGCCCTCCTTGACCGCCAGGTTGGCATATTGACGATAGTACCGCCGCAGCAGATCGACGCCGTCGTCGGACCGCATCATATCGATCGCAGCGAAGTGCGGCAGGTCGATCCCTTCGAGAAAAACGAGCGTTGTCTCGAGGCCGCCGTCCGTCAGAAAGCGGCGGCCCGAGAGTTGAGGCAATTCGTCACGATACTTCACGATCAGGGACGCGGTGTCGGGGTCGGGCTGGGCGACGGCGCGGGCTGCCCTCCGCCGGGCGTCGGCAGCGGCGGCATCTCGCCGGCCTTGAACCGCGGCAGCAACTCGTCGCGCATCGCCAGCGCGTAAACCGCCGCGGCAATGATGATCGCCGACTTTTTCACATCGTCTTCGATGATGCGCTCGTATGTGTCGAGGTTCGTGTGCCAGGTGTGCGAGTTGTACTCGATCGGGTCCTGCTGAATACCGATGCCCGGCAGGCCCGCCTGGTTGAATGACGTGTTGTCCGAACCGCCAAGCCCGCGACTCCGTGACGCAAGCGCGCCGAAGAAGCCAAAATCTTCGAACGACTTCAGCGCCTCACGCAAGACCGTAGCGGTTTCAGGCGGCCCGAAGACCGACATTCCGCGTGCCCGGCCGGTGCCGCTGTCGATATTGAAATAGCCGCCGAACTTCTCGAAATTCGGTCCCGGACTTTCCGCGGAGCCGAAATGGCGTTTTACGTAGGCCTGCGACCCGAGCAAGCCCTGCTCTTCGCCGCTCCACAGGGCGACGCGGATCGTGCGACGCGGTTTGACGCCGATCGCCTGCAGGATGCGCGCCGCTTCCATCATCACGGCACACCCGATCGCATTATCAGTCGCGCCGGTCGCAGCGTGCCACGAATCGAGGTGGCCGCCGAGCATGATGACCTCATCCTTTTTATCACTGCCGACGATCTCGGCAACTGTGTTGTAGCTGGTCACACCGTCGGGGACAATGCGGTTACGGATATCGAACTCCAGCCGCACAGGTGTTTTATGTTCGAGCAGGCGCGTGATGCGGCCAAAGTCTTCGTTCCGCATAACGACCGTCGGCGGTGCCTTCGTAATATCGAACGTATTGTTGTTGAAGGCCCGGATCTGACCGTGTTCCCGTCCGGCGTCATTGACGCGGAGAGCTATCTGGCTCTCGAGAAGGAATGTGTTGACCTGGCTGTTGACCTGGCCGGCGCTAAGGGCGTTTGGCCGCGGCCGCACTTGTCCCTGACCACCGCCGGGGCCGCCGCCCGGGAACGGAGGTCCGGCGGGCTGCGGGGTGGCCGGATCGAAGCGCTGTTTGAGCACGTCGTCGGCGATACGCTTGGCCGGCGGATTAATATTCACCGGTATCACACCGGGACGGCCCACGAGTACGATCTTCCCTGCAACCGTCGACCGGATACTGTCGAAGTATGCGTTCAGTTCCTCCTGGGTCGGGTTCTGCATCACCCGCGGATTCTCCGCCGCTGGAAATTGCGGTACGATCAGGTTGAACGCTTCGGCAACGACGACACCGTTGGTCGACGGTGTCCAAGCGAGGACCTCGAAGGTCAGCGTGTCCTGCACCGGCTTGTGCATAACACCGACAGCACGCTCATTGACCCATCCCGGGCGACCGAATTCCCACGGTTCGAGTGTCGCGTTCTGCATACCCCACGACGTCATCTCGCGGGCGGCCCATCGAGCGGCGGCGACGTGATTAGGCGAACCTGTCAGCCGAGGGCCGTAGAGGTCGGTCAGATAATGCATCGTGTTCATTATCTTCGAGTTCTCCATGCCCTCTTTCCTTATGGCGGCAAAAACCTCGTTTGTCTTTGTGTCCTGGCCGATGCCAGCGACCGGCAGAAGGATGGCGTTGATCAGCAGCAAGGCCGCTATGCGGCTTCGAAACGGAAGAGTTTTCATAGGTTTCTTTTTTGATTGTTTTGTAGTTATACCTTAGCAAAGACCATTAGGTTTCGCCACGGCCCGTGGTCGTACCAAAAAAGAAAAGGACGGCCGAAACCGTCCTGCCTCGTAGATGAACTTTGGGCCGCGTCTACGGCATTACCACCTCAAGCCGGTTCGCCGACGCAAAGCCCGCATTCTTGCCGTCCTTTCCGATAAGCCGGATCTGCTTCCAGCCCTGCTGTTGGCCGGCGTTGAGCGCCTGCTGGAGAAACTCTTGTCGCTTGTCCTTAGGCAGAGTGTCCCAAGTCTCCAGCAGGTGAACGTAGAGCGTCTCATTGCTGACCTTCGAAACCTTGACGTGTTGGCGGAACCCGGGCACGTCGACATTCACGGCCGAGACGCCTGCTGTGGTGCCCGATTCGTCGCCGACAAAGTTCGACCAAAGATAAATTCCGACTGAGGCGGCGACGAGCACGATGCAAGCGGCGAGGAACCACTTGTTTATGCCGAGGGCCTGGTTCTTCAGTTTTGTGCCAAAGCTGCCGACCGGTTGCGGAACGATCTCGGGCTGCGAGACGACGGCAGGCTTTTGCCGTGGAGCCTCGTCAAACTCTTCGACGGCCTCGTCTTCCTCCGGCTGCACGGTTGGGATCGGATCCACTTTCAGCAGCTCTTCGATGTCAAGCGTGCGCGCCGTTGCGTCCGACACGCTCTGCCCGTCCACATCGCCGTATTTCGACTGGATGCTAACGGCATCGAATTTTTCTCGTTCGCGCGCCAGCAGCGTAACGTACGCATTTCCGATCCGGACGTTCGATTCGATCGCGGCCGTTGTGACGTTCGGCGCGAAGAAAAGCTCACTTATCGATTCCTTGAACAGTCGCAGCCGACCGAAGAAATCGTTCTTGATCAACTGATCGAAGTTCGCCGCGTTCTCAGCCTCCTGCGCCAGGTCTTCAAAGCTGAGTGCCGTTAACAGCACCTTCGAATCGTCGTCGTCCACTGCATAAAGCGAGACGCTCGACCATTCGCTGTAGAGCTTGTTCAGATGTTTCAGCGCTTCGTCGCGAGGAAAAAGGCAGCTTCGCCGCCCGTAATCGGTCGCTCGCGAGAAGAGGCGCGTGATGATGTAATCGAACTTGGCGCGCACCGGTTCGGTGAAGGGCGAGTTGCGATAGAAACGGGCGAGCGCCAGCATCGCCTGCGAGCTGAGTGCCGGCTTTGTGTTCTCGCAATATTGCCGCAGGCTCGATACGGGTATTTTGGTGTCGCGGACTGCGAGCGCCGAGTACCATGCCTCTGTCTCGTGCATCAGGGCGAACTCGGCTTCGGCGT
>CAZSOE010000005.1:0-1520 GCA_964608335.1 uncultured Chloracidobacterium sp. | reverse complement strand
ATTGCGCTACACCGCAAATCCGATCTCGTGGTCAAGGTTGTCGATAGCGCTGGTAACGCCGTGCCCGGGGCGAAGGTCCACGTAGAAATGAAACGGCACGCATTCGGCTTCGGCGTGGCCGTTCCCGTCGTCTTCGCTCACGGCTTTGAGAAAGATGTTGAGTGCCTTTTTGACGTTGAAATCGTCGAAGGTAGCCGGAACGACCTTCATATACTCGCGCTCGACGCCGGTCAGCACATGATCGACCATCTGAAGGCTCGAAACCTCCGCCACAGCCCGTTTTTTAAAGAACTCGGCATCGTGTTGACGGCCAGGCTCGGGCGGATTCGGTTCCGTGACAGCGGGTGGTGGCGCCGGAGCGACCGCTGCAGGTGGTGGCGATGTGACGACCGCGTCTGGTTCGATCGCGGTTTGGACAACGTGCGGGGCGACGGGGCGACTTTCAGGCTCCACGCGTTGAGGAGGCCCGGCGACAAGAGGCTCGGCGACGTTCGGAACGCCATTAATGGCCGGCGAGACCGGCTGCGGTTCCGCAGCTTGGGCCTCGGGCTTGTTCGGTTCGTCTGTCGTATCGAGCGGGCCGGGCCGTGCATCCGGCGGTTCGATCACAGTCTGCTCAAGCAGGTTCTCCTGCTTTAACTCGACGATCAGGTCTTCAAAGACATTCATTTTGTGGCACCTATCGGGGCGGGATAAGTCGGACTGGGAGAGGGGCGGGAAAAACTTCAGATCAAGGCAGTATCTGCCTGATCTCGCCGAGTTGCGTAAGTTCGTAAACGTAAACCTGGCCTTCGCCGGCTACATTCCGGGTCGCGGTTATGGTATAGCCGTCGCGAAGTTCGGCATCGGTGGGCGCGTCTGGCGTCATCGTCATGGTCCACTTGCCTCGCACGACCTCGTTACCGATCGACGTGCCGATGCTGCTCGACATTAGATTGTTGATCTCAGTGACGCGTGCGAAACGGCTGTTTTGCGAAAAATAGTTGACCTGCGTCGAAGCGATCGTCCGCATTGTCGCGAACTGGTTACCATTCTCGCTCGCGCGAATGGCCTTCTGTAGATGCGGAACTGCTATCGAGGCGATTATGCCCACGACCACTACAACCACCAGCAGCTCCACTATCGAAAATCCTTTCTGACCCCTTGTTTCCATCTTTACCTCACCTCGTCGGCTGTTCGAAGATTCGCACAGGTCCGTCGACCCGATGCCAAAGTGACAGAATTTGGCACCATGTCTTTGACAAGATACGTCAACCTGACACATGCCCAACGGCGCTTCGATCAGCTTTCCCATAAGTTTTACAGGCCTTTTGGCGTTTAAGCCGCATCCCAAAGCCGTGAATAATCAACTCGTGTGCCAGAAACCGGTGCGGGGTTCGGAGTGCGGAGTGCGGCGTAGTGCCGATCGGCGCCCCTTAACGCCCACAGCGCCCACCAGGCCTCACAAATCATGCCCCCGAACCCTTAAAAATAGGGGTGTTTGTTTTTTTCGCGATTTTTATTAAGCTATTAGCTTTTCG
>CAZSOE010000004.1:0-21212 GCA_964608335.1 uncultured Chloracidobacterium sp. | reverse complement strand
CGTGCGACGGTCTCGGCGTTCGGCTGGCCGGCGGTGACAATGAACGCCTGCGGATCATCCGCCTTTCGCGTCAGGTTTGCGCGGCCGTATTCGTAGAAGTTTCTAAGATACCGCTCGCGAAAGCGCGCCGCCATTTGAAGCAGGCCGCGTGACGTTGCGATCTCGATCTGGGCGATGTCCGCCGGACGCCATTGACCGCCGCGCCATGTATCGGGAAAGTTGGTCGCCGGCTCGAGTAGGTTCGGCAGCCCTCGAGTATTTCGTGTTCTGGCAAGGTCCTCTTCACGGATCGTCACCGGCGACATGAGGTTCGCACTCGCCGCCTCGGAAAGGATGCCGATCGCGTTGTGATAGTAGGGCGCTGACCGAAATCCGCCGTGCCACCACGTGTCGTATACAGAGTTTGTCGCAACGCCCGCGATGCCCTTCGCCTGAAGGTCGGCCGCCATCTTGTAACCGATCAAACCAAGCTCGCGTATTATCGACGGCGCGATACGCGGATTCGGCGGATCGAAGAACGGCGGGATCGTTAGCCGCGAGGCATTCTGGCCCTGTTGATGAACGTCGTACACGATCTGCGGAAACCATTGTTGCCAAAAGAGTTTCGTGATCGCCTGGGTCTCGACGAGGTTCATCATGAACCAGTCGCGGTTGTTGTCGTGACCGGCGTAGTGGTGATAAAGCTCAGGTGGACTCGTGCCTTCGCTCTTGGTCCCAAGCGTTTTCCGATACCAATCAGCGACAATGTCGATGCCGTCCGGATTGGATGAGGGCAGCAGCAGTAGGATCGTGTTTGCGAGAATTTCCTTGGTCTCGTCGTCGTTCGCTGTCGCAAGTTCATACGCCAGGTTCATCGACATCTGCGAAGCGACGATCTCGGTCGAATGGATGGAGCAGGCTATCGAAACGATCGTCTTGCCCTTCTTAACGAGTTCTTCGACTTCTTTCGCATCGCGAACGGATCTCGGGTCGGCTAGGCGCGCGCTGATCTCGCGATAGCGATCGAGATTTTTGATATTGTCGGCCGACGAAATAAAAGCTGCGATCAGGGGCTTGCCGTTCGTCGTTCGGCCGATCTCCCGTACCAAAACCTTGTTGCTCGCGGCGTCGAGCTTTGTAAAATAGTCGACTATCTGCGTCCAATCCGCGATCGTCCGGTCATCGGTCGGCTGGAACCCAAGCACCGACTTTGGCGGGGGCACCTGTGCGACAATCGCCAATGAAAGAAGTAAGATTGAAATGCACAGACGCAGATATGCGGATACGAGTCGCACATCTGTCTTCATCCGGATAACGTGTCCACCGCCAAATCCAAGAACAGTCATACAGTTTCTTCCTCCGCGTCACCGCGCATCGGCGGCTCGGCTCATCCCGACAACGAGTTGTTAAGGTTTCCAGTTCCTGAGTCTAACAAATCGCGCTTTACGGGAAAACTCCGCTACTGGTGGTGTTGGCTCGTGGCCGGCGTGCTTCTGCTCGTCGTCGGCCTTCCTGCGATCCTATTTCTATGGATGGTCAACCGCCGTCGATGGCTCTATCCCCTGGCCCTGTGGGGAGCCCGGACGTGGCTCGAAGCCTGCGGCGCACGCGTCGAGGTCACCGGACTCGAGCATCTCAATCCGTCGCGACAATACGTGTTCGTGTCGAACCACCGTTCCTATCTCGATACCGCGGCGCTCTTTGCATTTGCCGGAAAAAGAATGGGTCTCGTCGCAAAGAAAGAGCTTCTGAAAGCTCCTGTCCTGGGCCAGGGAATGGGCTTTGTGAACGTGATCGCGATCGATCGTTCCAACGCGGAGCGTGCGCGCATCTCGATGGAAAAAGCGCGACAGGTCATGGAGGACGGTTATTCGTTCGGCGTCTTTGCCGAAGGTACACGTGCGATGCCGGGCGAACTGCTCCCGTTCAAGAAAGGAGCGTTCCACCTCGCGCTCCAAACGGGCGCGGCCGTCGTGCCGGTTGCGATCACCAACACCGATGTGATGATGGGAAAGCGTACCGGCGTCGCATACGCGGGCACGATCACGATGGCCTTGCTCGAGCCGATCGAAACCTCCGACAGGACTGCCGACGATGTTATGGCTCTGCTGCGGGAAACTAGAAGGGCTATCGCGTCGTCTCTAAGACAGTAGTCGGTCTCCAGACTCCAGACTCCAGACTCCAGACTCGAGACTCCAGACTGGCTAGGGCTTTTTAGGTGTTGGCGTGGGAGTCGGCTTTACCGGCTCATCGTCGTCGAGGATGCGAACCTCAGTTCGCCCCACCTTGTAATCGGTGAAACGAACCCTCATCTTGATCCTCGCTACGTGTCCGTTGTCAAAAACCAGCTCGTCATCGGCTCGGACGTCCACTGGGAAGTAATATTTGTTGTCGACAGGCAGGCGGGTCGTTTCCACGATCGGATACTTGTTATCTTTGGTTTCGGGCACGGCCTTGCCGCGCGACTTGACGATCATCAGGTCGTCTTTCTCGACCCAGATCCTCCCGCTAAAGAGACGTAATTTGGTCTTTTTCGGATCAGGGATTATCTTTGGCACAACATCAAAGACGTAAAGGTCGAGGCCGTCGATCGTTTCCGTGCCGACAAACGAAAAGTTGTAGTGTTGTATGCTCGAGGGCTCGAGGGCGAACGGATTGATGCCGCCCAGGTCCTCGAGGTCTTCCGGCGTTATCGTGATCTCGTTGAGTGAAGAAAGCGGCGCGAAAAGTATCTTCTCAAACCGGCTCCCGTCCGACTTGAAGGTCATGAACGAATCCCGCCGGTACGTCCCGGTGATCTGACCGCCGAGACCGACTGTTTGGATCGTCGCGTATCGGTTGAACACGTAATTTGTGAGTGCCGCCCGGAATTCTCCTTCGTTCTCGGTGAATTTCCGCACGATGCGGTCGATCTCGGCCTGAGCAAGGCCCTGTTTGACGATCGCCGAGGTCGGCTGCTGGCCTATTGCCGACAATATGGCCACACCTCCCGTAAACAAAATAGCCGCTAATAGTTTCATTCCCATCAGATCGCGTACTCGGCAACAGGTTACTAGATGCCGGCCCGAACTAAAAAGTTGACCAAACAAGCGAAAAAACGGGCCACCTGCTCGTCAATGTGTCGTCTCTTTCGCCGCCGCCAAAAAGCGCCGCTCTCAGTTTCCCGAAGGGCGGCGCTTCTCCAGACCTGTAGGTGTCACAGGTTGTTATGGTGCGATCGCCCGATGCCGCTTCCCGACCGTATGGACCTTATCCGAGAACAATACCTTGCCGGTCAGATCGACAACCTCGAACACAGCGCGGCCGGTAAAGTACTCCTGATTGAAGCCGAGCGTTATGAGGTGGCGAAAGCCGACCTTTCCGAACGGCTGAAGCTGTTCATCGAACGAATAGCCCGCATACGACGTGATGAACTGCTCTCCCTGATAATACCGCCACGAACCCTGTTCCGGAAGGGTCGGACTCGGCGGGGCCAGTGACAGTTCCGATGCGTGGATCGCCGACCCTTCCCCGAGGTCCGCTCCCGGTAAGATCTGAAGCGTCGACTTTACTTCGACCCCATCACTGAAGGTGATGACCATGTCCCAGGTTCCGACAAGTGCATTCTTGAGCGGATAATTACGTGACGATTGCATCCCCTCGTCGTCAGCCGCTTTGGCTGACTCAGCGCTGGGTTTGGTCGCGGCAGTGTTGACCTGTTCGATCAACCGCCGTTTGAACTCAGATACGCGACTGCTTTGCCCGTAGGTTGTCGTTGTCATCGTTACAACGACTGTCGCCGTAACGATCGAAAATATCGCAAATATTCTTTTCATTTCCTATGCTCCTTCGTTTTTACTAGGGCTTTTAAGCCTCTGTTAGTTAATGCGACAGCGCGTAGAAAATCGTCTCAAAAAATCGCGTTGACTTACGGTCGAACGGGGTTTAATCTGCAATCGAACCCCTCTGGACTGATGGTGACGGATTGGCAGCATGACATCACGGCGATGCTGCGCGAGTGGAGCGACGGCGACCGGCAGGCCCTCGAGCGCTTGCTCCCGCTGGTTTATGAGGAACTTCATCGCCAGGCGGCCGCATACCTTCGGCGCGAGCGGGTCGATCACACGCTCCAGGCGACGGCCCTCATAAACGAGGCCTATATTAAGCTGGTCGATCAGAGACCGGTTGAGCTTGTCGACCGCATGCATTTTTTCGCGATCTCGGCGAGGCTGATGAGGCAGATCCTGGTCGATCACGCCCGTACAAGAAAGCGGGAAAAGCGCGGTGGCTCTGAGGCGATCAGGGTCGACTTAGCTGAGGCCGAAAACGTTGGCGCCGAGGTGCCGAATGTCGATCTGATCGCCCTCGACAACGCTCTCGAACGCCTGGCACAGCTCGACAAACAGCAGGCGAGGGTCGTTGAACTCAGGTATTTTAGCGGCTTAAGCCTCGAGGATACGGCCGACGCCCTGGCGATCTCACGCGCTACAGCCGCGCGCGACTGGAATGTCGCAAAGGCATGGCTAAAACGCGAACTTACCCGATGAACTCGACCGAACGCTGGGAAAGGATCAAGGACATCTTCGAGTCGGCCCTCACCCGAACCGGCAGCGAGCGCCGCGCCTATTTGGAGGGTGCATGCGGCAGCGACGCCGAAATGCTGCGGGAGATCGATTCCCTTCTTTCATCGTTCGATGACCAGTATCTCGAAGGCGCAGCTGTCGAGGAGATCGCCGATGCTTTCGTTTCGCGTTATGCGGTCGAATTGAAGCCCGGGAGTGTGATCGGCCCATACAAGATCGTCGCCGAGTTGGGTAAGGGCGGACAAGGTTCTGTTTATAAGGCAACGGATACGAAACTCGGCCGGACTGTCGCCATCAAGGCGATGCCGCCCGAGTTGGCCATCGACGATACGGCGCGAAAGCGCTTCTATCGTGAGGCTCAGCTTGCTTCGTCGCTCGACCACCCGAACATCTGCGCAATTCACGATCTGGCCGAGATCGGCGGCGATCATTTTATCGTGATGCAGTTCGTTGACGGCCGCAACGTTCGTCAGCTCCTGAACGGCAAGCCCCTGGATCTTACGAGCGCTCTCCGGATCGCTATCCAGGTTTGCGATGCTCTCGCCGCCGCACACGCGCGCGGTATCATCCATCGCGACATAAAGGCCCATAACATAATCGTCACGCCGAATGGAACGGCTAAGGTGCTCGATTTCGGTCTGGCAAAATTAACCCGCACCGCTGGGGAGCGAACTGAACTGACGGACCTGACGGACCTTGGCTCGCCCTACGGCACGCCGACCTATGCCGCACCCGAGCAGTCGCGCGGCGAAAAGGTCGATCATCGAGCGGACATTTTTTCGACCGGTGTACTTCTATACGAGCTTCTCACCGGGACATGGGCGTTCAACGGAAAGACAGCGATCGACGTCCGTCATGCCGTCCTGCACGACGAACCGAGACCTATATCCGAGCAGCGAGGGCAGCCGATCCCGCAAAAACTGGATGACATCGTGACAAGATCGCTCGCTAAGCAACCTGGCGAGAGGTATCAGGACATCTCTTCGATGCGGGATGACCTGATCGATGTTCTGCGAGACTTGCCAGACGGCCAATCCACCGAAATACAGCGGTACCTTGATAGCCTGACGCAGTTCGCCCCGACACTCAATGCCTCTTCTGTTCCCGGCCGCGTATCGCTTTTTGCGGCGTTACTCTTACTTGCGGTAGCCACCGGCTACTTTGCATACCGGTTTGCCGGCCGTGAATCTGCGGTCGCGTTCCAGCGGACGGAGATCACGCCACTTACGGCTTCCAGAAACTTGACACAGATCGCAATCGCACCGGACGGTAAATACCTTGCCTATGCCACACGCGATGGCGAACATCAGACGCTCTGGCTGAGACAGGCCGGCGCGGCTAATGATCTTGAGATCGTGTCACCAAAGAACGTTGATTATCACGGCATTACTTTTAGCCGGGATTCGGTTTTGCTCTATTACGTAACGCGCGAGCGAAGCGGAGTCAGCTCGCTCTACCGCGTCCCCGTTCTGGGCGGCACGCCGCAGAAGCTGATCAGCGGCGTGGACACTCCCGTAACATTCTCGCCTGACGGCGAGAGCCTCGCTTTCGTGCGGGGAAAGTATCCGACCGTGGACCAAAGCTCACTTGTGATAGCAAAGTCGGACGGTCGCGAGGAGCGGATCCTGGCGACGCAGACCGCGCCGATCTACTTCTACCCTATAACCAACTGGACCGGCCCGTCCTGGTCTCCGGACGGCGAGTTGATCGCCTGCGCGACAACCGACATATCGAGCAAGCGGACCGGTAATGTCTATGCTTACGCAGTCCAGGACGGGACCGCAAAGAAGATCATGGCCGATGATTTCTCCGAGGTCGGCCGCGTCGAATGGCTTCCGGATATGAGCGGCCTGGCGATCGTCGGGACGGAAAAATTCGTCGGTGAATTCCCAGGGCAGATCTTTCACTTGTCATATCCGGCTGGACTGACTCGAAGAATAACCAATGATTTTGGCAACTATCGGGGCCTGAGCATGACCTCCGATGGAAGTAGGCTGGTAACTGTTTCGAGCAATGACCTCTATGGTATCTGGATCGCACCGGGAACGGATGCGGCCCAGGCGCGACAAGTTCTGCCCGTAGGAATGAGGGCGAGCCTTAGCTGGACCCCGGATGACCGGATCGTGTACGCGACCCGAACGGGCGGCCGCAGCGATATCTGGATCATGAATCCGGATGCAAGTGGGCGAAAGCAGCTCACCATCAACGCCGAGCAGAACATAGACCCGGCGGTCTCGCCTGACGGGCGCTACGTCGCGTTCTATTCGACTCGTACGGGTTGGGGAGATGCCTGGCGGATCGATATCGACGGGAGCAATGCTCAGGAACTGACGAAAGGATTATTGACCTGGCAGGAATCGTGGACCCCTGACAGCAAGTGGGTGCTGTTTCTGAACTATCCTGATTGGAGAATATGGAAAGTGCCGGTCGAGGGTGGCCCCCCCGTTCTTGTGACAGATCGCCCCTCGTATCGTCCGTCGGTGTCGCCGGACGGCAGGTGGCTTGCCTGCTTCTATTCTGCCTCAGCAGGCGAAGTGTCGACCGGTACCGTTTACGATCTGGCCATCCTTTCTCTTGACGGGTCCTCTCCGCCCAAGATCCTTCCTTTCCGAGGAACTCCATCGAACCCAGCCTTCACATTCCTCCGATGGTCTCGCGACGGAAGCGCCATTTATTACAACTCCAACGTCGATAACGTATCCAATATATGGCGCCAGGCGATCGGCGGCGGCCCGCCAAGACAGGTGACCCACTTCAAGGATTCAGAGATCTCGGCCTTCGCCTTCTCCCACGATGAACGATGGCTGGCTACCACTCGTGGAACCGAAACATCCGACGCAGTACTAATTAGCGAGATCAGGTAAACCTAAGTCTACTCGACGAAATCGACCTTGACCTTTTTGGGGATAATACCGGCCTTGTGGCCCTCGGCAAGCAGCTTCTTGACGGCCATGCGGCCGCGGTCACCGTAATCGAGCGTCAGGTCGTTGACCCACATCGCGACAAACCGGTCGGCCATTTCGGGCTGCATGTCTCGGGCGAACTGAAGTGCGTAGGCGAGAGCGTCGTCACGGTTTTCCATCGAATACTGTATCGACCGCAGCAGGTGATGCGAGACCTGCTTCATTAGGTCTTTGCCCAGATCACGACGGATCGCGTTACCACCCATCGGCAGCGGCAATGCTGTTTTTTCGTGCCACCATTCGCCCAGATCCAGGACCTTGTGCAGGCCCATCTCGCCGTAGAAAAGCTGTCCCTCATGGATCAGCAAGCCCGCGTCCGCCTCGCTTTCGCGGACGGCGTCGATGATCCGATCGAACGGAACCACAACATGCTCGAAGTCCCGGTTGAATATCCGCAACGCAAGATACGCGCTCGTCAATTCGCCCGGCACAGCGATCTTCATCGAGCCGATCTCGTCAGGTTCGCGGACCTCACTCGAAACAACGATCGGGCCATAGTTATCGCCTATGCTTGCGCCGTGCGGGAGCAGCGCATACTTGTCCGCGACGTAAGCGTATGCGTGGAATGAGATCGCCGTCACGTCAAAGACACCGTTTCGCGCGTCCTCGTTCAGAGACTGAATGTCCTTGAGCGTATGCTCGAACTTCAGGCCTTCGGTGTCGAGCTTGTTGGTCGCAAGCCCGTAGAACATGAACGCGTCGTCTGAATCGGGCGAGTGTGCGACAGTGATAGTGCGGACGCCCGGTGTTTCTTTCGCCATTGCTGTTGCTGTCATACCGCTAAATGGAAGCGTGGTAGACCCTAGTATCGTAGAAGACCTCTATTCTACCGTCTCGCGTGTATTTGGCAAAGATGGCCGCAAGTTCGTCGGTCATGGCCCGGGCCACAGGCGCATCCTCGCTCGGCATATACGAGGATGAGAACATCCTGCCCCGGAGACCCGCGAAGTCGAAGATCTGCACATTTGGAAAGACGGCACTCTCGAACGGAACCTGAAAGAACTCGTCGAGCCGTAGGGCATCGACGTTCTCGTGGCGCACTTTTGCGTAGTCTGTCGCGTGTTTCAGAAGGAACTGTTCGTATTCGATCAAGAACGGCGTTGTGTCGAGCTGCCGCTCGTTCCACATCAACACGGCGTAACCGCCGGGTTTTAGAATTCGTTTGAATTCCGAGCGAGTTTTCTTCGGATCGAACCAGTGAAACGCCTGCGCCGCGACAACGAGATCGATCGAATGATCGGGAAGCGTGGTGGCCTCGGCCGTGCCATCGACAGTCGTGAAACCGGGAAATTCAGCGAGGCACTCCTCTGCCGTATGCCGCATCCCTTCGTTAGGTTCGACACCGAAAACCCGGTTTCCGTTTTCGAGAAATATCCGAGTCGAAAGTCCTGTTCCACAGCCAACATCGGCAACGACCGATGCCGCCGTAAGCCCTGCCTTTTCAATTAGATAGCTGACGATCTGGCTCGGATAAGCGGGTCGATATTTTGCGTAATTGGCAATCCGGTTCGAGAACCTTTCGACAGTGTCGGTCATCTAATCACCCGCCAGGAAAAACGTCATCTTCCAAACGCCGCGCTTCTTTTCGAAACCAGCGCGATAGTCGATCGGACTCCGCACGTAGTCCTGCTTTACGAATCCACGGAGTCCGCCCAGTGTTTTGACGTGAAACCAACCCGGATATTCCGACCGCCCGCTCTTTGCCAACATCTCGGACTCGATCGTGATGATGTTGTACGAGAGTTTTGCGATCACCTCGGACATGGGATCTGGTCGCCGGCGCAAGTTCACATCGCTCCCGAATACGACGTGGTGTTCGAAAGCGTCAATGTCGGCCGGCCAGGCAGTGAACGTGTATGGCGCCACGAACATCCTTCCGCCGTCGTCGAACGCACCGCCGTGCTTTATGACCGTCAGGAACTCTTTCCAGAACCGGCTGCTCTTGCCCGGAAGTTTCCAGCCGCGCTTGAACGCTGCGATGCCATCGTCTCCTCCAAAGCCGTTTTTGATACGCGGATCGACGATCGACAGCACGAATGCCGAGTCCCGTCTCTCCACGGCCGCGATCAGCCGCGTTCGAAAGGCGACGAATGACCGATCTTTGGAAGCTTCATCCACCGGTCGCACAAAGCGCTCCTGAGCCAGCGCGCTACACGCAACTGCAAGAACGAGTAATTCGATCAGGAGAGCCTTCTTCACTGTTCACTGTTCACTGTTCACTTCTTCCCCCGTCCACTGCGTCTTTTTCGAGTGCGGGATGTCGAATTGGTCGAGGATGCGGAAGCAAAGATGCTCGATGAGATCATCGATGGTCTCAGGCCGGTGGTAGAACCCGGGTGAGGCGGGCAGGATGTGTGCTCCGGCATGGGCGAGCCGCAGCATGTTCTCGAGGTGGATCGCATTGTATGGCGTCTCTCGCGGCACAAGGACGAGCTTTCTCCCTTCTTTCAAACATACGTCCGCCGCGCGGTGAATGAGGTTCGTTCCCGCACCCGACGCGATCGCACCGAGCGTGCCCATCGAGCACGGCACTACGATCATCCCGGCCTGTTTGTTGGAGCCCGATGAAGGTTTCGCCGCGAGATTATCAAGCCGCCAGTAACGGATCAGTTTTGAATCGGCCGCTAAACCTAACCATTCATTAAGCTTAACGGCACTCGGATCTTTGAGGTTCGCACCGAGTTCGACCTGGGCGACGGTCGCGGCAGTCGAAGAGATGATTAGGTTGATCGTTTCAACCGCACCGCTCGCAGCCAGCAACTGCAGTGTCCGACGCGCGTAGGTCGTCCCCGATGCACCCGTGATCGCGACCGTCAGTTCCATCACGGGTTGATCAGGACGTAAAGGCGGTCGGCCCAGTCGGAGCGGGAATTTTTTAGTATTTCGTATTGCACCTGCGCCATGTCGCGATTGCCGAGTTTGACGTAGGCGCGGCCGAGGTTGTAGCGAGCCTTGTCGAGGTCGGGGTCGTAGCCGAGGGCAGTGGTAAGCGCACCGACGCTCTCGTCAAGTTTGCCCAACTCGAAATAACCTTCGCCGAGGTAATTGAAAGTTCTTGCGTCCGGCTTATATGTCTTGAGTTGTTCAAGGTAAATGACCGAATCGGCGAAGCGCCGCTGTTTGAAAAGACCGAGTCCGAGTCCTTCGATCGCGCGTGCATGATCGGGCTTGAGAGCCAGGGCGCGGCGGTAGGCAAGCATTTCCTCATCGGGGCGGTTAAGTTTGCCGAGCGTCAGGCCCAGCGCGTATTGAGTCTCGGCGGTGTCGTCCAACCGGATGGCTTGCTTGTATGCATCTCCGGCTTCCTTGTATTGGCCGAGCGCGTAGCTCGAGGCGCCGATATTGACCTGCGCCGGGGCCCAGTCGGGGCGCAATTTGGCCGCCTGCTTCGATGCTTTGAGCGCGTCGGCGTGCCGGCCCAGCATGCCGTAGGAATAACCTGCTTGATACCACGCCTCGGCGTAGTTTGGGTCAGTCTCGGCCGCTTTCTCGAAGAAACCGACGGCCTTCGCGTAATCGTCGACTGAAAGCTGCGCCAGGCCCTGAGCGTATAAACGTTCGGCCGCCGAACGTTTGCTTCGTTGCGTCTCGGCAGCGAGCGACGAGAATGACTGGGCTTCGCTGCTCACCTTGAGCCGCGAGATCCGCTCGGCCGGGACCGCGAAGTTGAGGTTCTGTCCCTCGGCGGCCTGCAACGTCGCGACGCCGATCACCTGGCCGGCCATATTCACGACCGGCGAACCGCTCGAACCGGGCGATATTGACGCAGTAATTTGAATGATCTTGCCGTAACCTGAGATCTCTCGGACGGCCGAAACTATCCCGTTCGACACCGACCCTTCTAGCCCGAAAGGATTGCCGATCACAACGATCGATTCGCCTTCCTGCGGCTCGGCTCGCACGATCGGCAACGGCGCGGCGAGCGTTTTAGGAATGTCGACCTGCAGGAGCGCGAGGTCGCCTTCGCCGTCGATCGCCAACACGCCGCGGACCGGGAATTTCTTGCCGTCGAGCAGGTGTATCTCGACTCGACTCGAACGCTCGATAACGTGCCGGTTCGTGATAACGCGGTCCTGCGAAACAAAAAACCCGCTTCCGCGCGCAAGGGTATTACCCCGGGCGTCGAAGGTCTCTATCGCGACAGCCGACGGTTTTACACGCTTGACGAGTTCGGGAAGGAAATCCTGCGCGGGTACGGCCAGGGCGAGCGACGCGACAACCGTGGCGAAAAGCCCGAGCCTCACCGATCTCCCTGCTGCGTTCGGCCGGAACAACATCTCAAAGATTATAAGCCGTCGGAAACGGCCAACCAAACGTTTTTCACGCTGCCGGCCGCTAAAAGATCCGCGTTCATTGGGATAAGATCGTTGTATGAAGATCGCATTGGCCGCCGACCACGCAGGTTTTGAGGAAAAAGAGAAGGTCAAACGGACGCTCGACGAACTAGGCGTCGAGTATAAAGATTTCGGCACCGATTCATGTGACTCGGTGGATTACCCCGATTATGCCCGCGTAGCAGCCGAAGCGGTTGCCGGCGGCGAGTACGCCCAAGGGCTGCTTGTCTGCGGTTCAGGGACCGGGATGGCGATCGCAGCGAACAAAGTTCCCGGGATCCGAGCCGCGGTTGCGTGGAACGAAGATATCGCTCGACTGGCCCGCGAACATAACGATGCAAACGTCTTGTCGCTGGCCGCGAGATTCAACACTCCGGAAGAAATGGACAAGATCGTCCGGGCGTGGTTCGCCGCCGATTTCGAAGGCGGACGCCATGCGCGACGTGTCGATAAGATAGCCGAGATCGAAGGGGAAGAGGCAACATAACTATCCACTTGTAACTAACCACTCCCGATACATCGGGACTGAAGAAAGCCGTCCACTTCAGTGGATAGTTTCAAGTGACAAGTCGATAGTGTTCGGAATATGGCCGGAATACTAGCCATCGCGGGAAGTTATCGCGAACATTCTTACAACAAACGCATCTTGAACATCGCCATCGAAGGTGCACGTTCGGCCGGTGGCGACGTTACGATGCTCGACCTCCGCGATTTCAGATTGCCGATATATTGCGCGGATGACGTCGAACGTGAAGGGTTTCATTCGGAGGCGATCAGGCTGCAGGATGTCTTGAATGAGCACGCCGGATTCTTGATCGCGTCGCCAGAATACAACGGGTCGCTGCCGGGCGGATTCAAGAACGCGATCGACTGGGCGTCGCGCGCGAATGAAAAATATAAGATGTATGAGGTCTTTCGCGGCAAGACGGCGGCGATAATGACGGCGTCGACCGGCCAATTCGGAGGTCTGCGGTGCGCGGCCCATCTTCGAGGCGTGCTGAGCATCATGGGCGTAAACGTGCTCCCCAGCGAGGTCGCCGTGACGTTTGTCGATAAGAAATTCGAAGGCGACAGCCTCGAGGTCAATGACGAGAAGACGCGGGGCCTGCTCGAAAAGCTTGGCGGTTCGCTCGCTGATGTGCTAAAAGACTAGAACCCCATTCGACAACCGGATGATCTATCAGGCACACCGGCCGCGCTCGCCGCTCGATCGATTCATCGAGATATTTATATTCTTCGAGGGCGTCGTTCACGCTCACCGAGTCGATAGGTTTCTGCCGAACGGCGATACTGAGATCCTGATCGACCTTCACGACGCGCCACAGTACATTTACGACAATAACACGCTGAAAGAAATTCAAGCGTGCCACCACGTGTGGGCATCAGGCGTAAGGACCGAACCGATCACGATACCATCGGGCACTGGCTCGTCAATGATGGTCATCTCGTTCAAAAAAGGCATGGCAGCCCCGTTCTTTCCCTTCCCGATGGAGGAGATCGCTGACAGCGTGGTCGATGCGGATCTTGTATGGGGCAGCGATTTTGGCTTTATGCGCGAGAAGCTGCTCGGCACCGCGGACGTCGCTGAGCGCTTTAGGATAGTTGAGGACTTCCTGGTCCGCGAATTTTCCGGAAAGCTGAGGGTCGATCCGTGCATCGCCTACGCCGTCGGCGAGATGACCGAACGCCCCGACGCGTTGAGTATCGCGGGGATGAATAAAAGGATCGGGTATTCGCAGAAACATTTCACCGAAATGTTTCGCCGCTCGGTCGGCGTCACGCCAAAATCGTATTTGAAGATAATGCGATTTCAAAAGGCGGTGCGAACGATCGACGAGAAACGCGATCTCGACTGGGGCCGGATCGCCCTCGACTGCGGCTTTTACGACCAGTCGCACTTTATTAACGACTTCAAACACTTCTCCGGCTTCACGCCCGAGCATTACGCCACGATCCACACCAATTATCAAAACTACATCCCGGTTGGCTAGTCCGGTTGTTCCAGCTTCGGCAACAGTTGGTCAGGTAAATTTTTTCCAATACGCGAGTCTTCGTCCCAGGTATTCTTGCACTCGCAATGGAAAACTTTTATATCAATCACGTCGCAGTCGCCGTTTGCGCGGTAATGAGCCTCGTCATTGGCGGCCTCTGGTGGTCGCCGCTGCTTTTCGCAAAGGCGTGGCAGCGAGAGAACGGGCTGACGGACGAGCAACTCGCTAAAGCCAATCCTATCAAGAGCTTCGGGCTGTCCTTCCTGCTCGCGTATTTGATGTCCTACAACCTCGCGTTCTTTCTCGGAGCGCCGGGTACGACATGGCAATGGGGCGTCGCCGCAGGAATGCTTGTCGCGGTCTGGGTCGTCGGAATGTTCATCGTGATCGCTCTCTTCGAACAGCGGTCGTTCAAATACATCGCGATCAACGGTGGTTATATGATCGTGTACTTTGCGGTCATCGGGTTTGTTTTAGGGATCTGGAGATAAAGCGCGTCGTGTCGGTAGCCCGCACGTTAGTAAGGGCCACCTTAGCCACGACGAGCCCTTACTCACGTGCGGGCTACGGACACAAGGAGACTCATGTCACAAAAAACATCAGGCGAATTTGAAAAAGAATTTATGGACGGTCTTGAATCCGCGACAGGCAAGGACCTCGCTTCGTGGCTAAAGACGATCGATGGCTTTGGCACTAAGAAGCGTCCCGAGGTGATCGCTCGCCTCAAGGATGAGCACGGTTTTCGCCACATGGACGCTTCATTGCTCGCGGGCATTCACGCCAACGGTGGCAAGCCCGTTTACGCCAGCACTGACGATCTGCTCGAAAACCAATTTGCAAAAGCCGGCGACATGCGGCCGCTATACAACGCGTTCACGGCGTTCATCGCGAAGAATTTTCCCGCGGCATCGATCCTGCCGAAGAAAACCTATGTTTCCGTGCTCGAGAACCGCGAATTCGGCGCGGTGAACATTAAAACGAGCGAGCTACGCATCGGCCTCGACCTCGGCGACCGTTCATTCGACAACAAAGTCGAAAAGGCAAAACTCACCGGCCCGATGCCGCGTATCTCGCACATGGTCGTTGTCAATGACGCCGCTCAGCTCGACGGCAACCTCGTCGATCTGTTAAAACGATCGCATGCGAGATGCCACTAACTTATGAAGATCACGTTATTTCTGACACTAATCCTTGCCATGGCGGCAGCGGCCCAGCCGCCGCAGTACAAGATCGCCTTCAACACGCTCGTCGATTCCGCGACGGATAACTACGACGTTTTCACGATGAATCTCGACGGCTCCGAGATCAAAAACGTGACGAGCCACAAGGACGTCGCGTGGAGCTACTACGCGTGGAACGGCCGGCTGTTTTGGGTGAGCGACCGCGATGTGTGTCGGCGATGTTACTTTTTGCACGAGTCCGACTCGAATGGTGCGAATGTTCGTCGGGTCAGTAATCTTCAGCTCGAAGATTCGTGGATGGGCGCGAGGAATAACGGCAAAGAGCTTGTCGTCGCAGGCCGCATCGATACGCGCGTTCGATATCAACTGTTCATTATCGACCTCGAAACCGGCCGCTACCGCCAGCTTACGAACGAACCGGCCGCGGCGTTTCGCGACCCGAGCTTTTCGCCCGACGGTAAACGGATCGTCTACGTGTACAAAAAGAACCGCACCGACCGTGCAGAGATCGAGGAGCTTTACATCATGAACGCCGACGGCACCGATCGCAGAAAGCTCACGAGTTATCCGGCCGACGACCCGCTTGCTAAAGATCCCGGCTACAAGGTAGGGCCGCCGCATTGGAATGCGAAACACAATTTCATTAGTTATCAATCGAACCAAGCCGGCGGGCAGAGCATATATGCCATTACGCCTGACGGCAGGAAACAATGGAAGCTGATCGATGGAAACCAGGATGCAGGCTGGCACGACTGGTCACCTGATGGCGAGTGGCTCGCATTCGACAGCCGCGACCCCGCGACCGGCCGCTATGACATCTTTCTGTTGAACTATCGCACTAAAGAGATCAGGAAAGTGACTGGCGCCAGCGATCGAAAATACCATCAGGCACCGGTTTTCATTCGCTAGCCTTCAACCTGTTCAACCGCCAAAGGCCGCTTTCGCGCGCTGACCGAGCTCTTCAGGCGTCAGGTCTTCCTTGTGTGTCGCAAAACACCACCGGTGGCCGAATGGGTCGCGAAAGTGTCCCGACCGGTCGCCGTAGAATTGGTCGGCGACCGGCCGTTCGATGACCAGGCCCTCGGCAGCGGCCTTCGCGGTGAAATCGTCCACATCCTCGACGTACACCATCAACGTTACGGGCGAACCGCCGATCGTTTCGGGCCCGACCGCACCCATTTGCGGATATTCATCGGCAAGCATGAAGATAGTGTTCGCAAGCTTCAGCTCGGCGTGCCCGACCATTCCGGGCTCACAGACCCGGAAAAGCTCGGTCGCACCGAACGCGCGTTTATAAAAATCGATCGCCGCCTCGGCATTCTTGCAGATCAGGTACGGCGAGATCCCTTCGTAGCCATCGGGCACAGCCTTTACATTCGACATTTATTTGTCCTCCCGTTCGTTTTCGAGATTGTAGCGCTTTTTAGGTCGGCTTGTGCCCGATCGGTGTTTTGGCTATTTTCGGCAAACACGCTAGAATCGACGCACACGCACAAAGGGATGGAGTATTGCGAACACATTGCCGCGATCGTTCGCGTCAGCCCAAGCTCCGACGGCTGCGAAGATTGCCTGAAAACGGGCGACACGTGGGTACATCTGCGCCTGTGCGAGAGCTGCGGCCACGTAGGGTGCTGCGATAGTTCGATTAACCGCCATGCAACTAAGCACTATGGCTCGACCCATCACCCGATCATTCGCTCTTTCGAGCCCGGCGAGAGGTGGGGCTACTGTTATGTCGATGACCTGTTCTTTCAGGATCTGCCTGAATCAGAACCGGCTGCGTGAGGGGCGTGGCGGATCTCTTGAGAACGAGAAAAAGGCAACTAATGACTAGCTTTCCCGACATCCCACTCGACGCCTGGCGGCCGACGAAGAACACGCTGCATCTGTTTGCGCAGATCGTGGGCAAGGTCCGTCTGGCGATGCATCCGCCGGTCAATCATTGGTGGCATGTGACGCTGTATGTCAGCCCGCGCGGGCTCACGACGCGTTCGATACCCTTCGGCGACCGCAACTTCGAGATCGAGTTCGACTTGAAAGACCACAAGCTCGTAATGAGAACGAGCGACGGCCGCGTCGAGGATTTTGCGCTTTATGACGGCCTGACCGTCGCCGATTTTCACTCGAGCGTTTTCGCCAATCTTGCAAAGCTCGGCATCGGGCCAAAAATATGGGCCGTGCCCTACGATGCGCCCTCGACAACGCCATTTGCCGAAGATGTCGCAAATCATTCATATGATAAGGCTTATGTCGAACGCGCCCACCGGGTTTTGGTCGCGGTCGACGACATCCTTCAGGAATTTCGCGGCCGCTTCACGGGCAAATCGACACCCGTTCATATGTTTTGGCACAGCTTCGACCTTGCCCTGACGCGGTTCTCGGGAAAGGCCGCACCCCCAATGCCCGAAGCAAACATGGTCACCCGCGAAGCCTATTCGCACGAGGTGATCAGCTTCGGGTTCTGGTTCGGGGACGACAAGCCGAACAGCGTTCCCGCACCGGCTTTTTATTCGTACACCGCCCCGGAACCACCGGGCCTGACCGACGAACCGGTAAGTTCGCCGGCGACATGGGTCGAGGCAAACGGCTCGCATATGGCGGTGCTGATGTACGATGATGTGAGAAAGACCGCGGATCCACGCAGGATGATCATGGATTTTCTCGAATCTGCTTATCAGGCCGGGGCAAAGCGCGGCGGTTGGGACACCGAGGCGTTCCGCCCCGGTGCCGCGGCCTAAAACTTAATCAGCAACATTGGAGGATGTTATGAGACCGGTAGTATTTTTCGCGATCGTTTCGATCTTCGTTTGTTCTGCATTCGCGCAGGACCAGCTGCGCGTCCCGACCCTTAGCCCGCAGGCCGAGATCACACAGGAGGTCGGTCTGACGCAAGTCAAGCTGAGTTACGCGCGTCCGAGCGCGAAGGGTCGCAAGGTCTTTGGAGATCTGGTTCCGTTCGGCGAAGTCTGGCGAACGGGCGCGAACGCCTCTACAAAACTCACATTTACCGAGGACGTAAAGATCGAAGGTAACCCTCTCAAGGCCGGCACCTACGCGCTCTACACGATACCGGGTGAAAAGGAATGGACCATCATCATTCACACCAACACGCGACACCGCTCGATCGCGGGCGACGTCTACAAACCGGCGGAAGATGCGTTTCGATTTCAGGTGAAACCGGGGAAGACGGCGAGCTTTGTCGAGACGTTCACGATCGGTTTTAGCGATATCGGGACACACTCGTTCAAAATCGCGATCGCGTGGGAGAACACCGAGGTCAAGTTCCGCGTCGATCTCGATGTCGATGCCAGCGTTGACAAGCAGATCGCAACGCTCGCGGTCGCTCCGACAGGCATGACCCACCAAAACCAGTTCCTCGCCGCGGAATACTATTTTCACAACGGCAAAAGCCTCGCGAAGGCCGATGAATGGATAGTCTCGGCGATGGAAAAAAGCCCTAAAAATGCGCGGTACGGACTATTGCGCGCAAAGATCCTCGCAAAGGCAGGGAAACGAGACGAGGCGCTAAAGGTCATCGCCGAAGCAAACGCGTGGGCAACCGAGGCCAAGAATGCGAACTACATCGAGCAGACGCAGGATTTCTGGAATTCGATCAGGAAGTGATTCGCAGCTACGGCAGAGCGACTCCTACAAATTTATGGATTACTCCATTCTTCATCACAAACTTGGTACCTTCCATCTGCTTGATATCGGCTAGCGGGTCGCCCCAGACCGCGACGATGTCCGCATTCTTTCCGGCTTCGAGTGAGCCGATCGTTGCTTCGAGCCCAAGCAACTTCGCGGCGCTGAGCGTGCCTGCGACGATGGCATCCATAGGACGCATGCCGCCCCATTCGACAAGCAGCCAGAATTCGCGGGCGTTAGTGCCGTGCGGAATGACCCCGGCGTCGGTGCCAAATGCGATAGGCACCTTGTTCGCTATTGCGATGCGGATGCCGCGGCGCATTGCCTCAGCGGCGGCGAGAGCTTTTACTTTACGATTTCCCTTAAGAAAGTCGGCCTTGGCGAGACGCTCAACGGCCTCGCCGGCCATTAGGGTCGGAACGAGATAAGTTCCTCTTTGCGCCATCAGCTTTGCGCCTTCCTCGTCGAGGAACGAGCCGTGCTCGATCGACGCCACTCCCGCGCGGGTCGCGACCTTGATCCCGTCGGTTCCGTGAGCATGCGCGGTCACTTTTCGTTCGAGCTTCGCGGCCTCATCGACCATCGCCTTTAGCTCCTCAAAAGTGTACTGCGTCACGCCGACGCGGCCCATTCCTTCGGACAGAACGCCCGCAGTCGCGCAGGTCTTGATCCAATCGGCGCCGTACTTGATCTGATAGCGGACGGCGGCTCGCACCTCCTCGGGGCCGTTAGCGATGCCGTTGCGGATATTGCCGTCGAAGAGGCCGGGCTTGTAACCGTTCTCGTCGCAATGCCCGCCCGTGATGCCTAGGCTGTGTCCCGCGGCGATGACACGCGGGCCCGGAATGAAGCCGTCGTTGATCGCCTTGCGCAACGCAAAGTCGTCAAAGTTGTCCGCGCCCAGATTGCGGATCGTCGTAAATCCGGCCATCAGAGTCCGCCGCGCATTCTCGACCGACAGGATCGCGCCGAACGAGTCATAATCGCGCGCCGCCGCATTTATGCCTTCCGGGTCACCCAATGTTCGCCCCGTAATGTGGGTGTGCAGGTCGAAGAAGCCCGGCAGCAGCGTCGCGTCGCCGAGGTCGATCACGCGAGTGCCCGCTGGGAACGACATCGCCGCAAACGGCCCGACCGCCGATATCTTGTCGTCGGTCACCATGATCGCCGCATCGCGGACCGCCGTGCGGCCGGTGCCGTCGATCAGCCGCGCAGCACGGATCACGATAATACCGGTTCCTCGTCGCTCGCCCGGCGCGCCGAGCTGCTGTGCAAACGAGGCCGGCAAAAGAAGTGAGACCGACAGAATGATGGCCACAAGGGCGCGGAACTTTGTCATACTTTGCTCCTAGGTAAGATCGATTTCTATCGCCGTGTCTTTGGCGGAAGATGCTTTTTGGGAAACTTCGCGACGACCGTATAGATCGGATCGACCATGTTGGCCACGCGGACGGTCGCGACTTGCGAAGTCAACTGATAGGCGTCCGGCTTTGAGAATCCATAGTCGGCCACCAGCCAGTTGATAAGCTCGACAAACGAGATCCGCAGCGCGTCAGAAAGCGGCCGAGCGCTGCCGGCGACCATGATGTGATCGGCATCCTCGAGCCGCGGCCAGGCGATCGTCTGCCCCTTGATCAGCTCGAACCGGAACGCCACATCCATCGAGGTCTCCAGCCCCGACCCGCATATCTCGGCATCGCCCTGCAGCGCGTGACCGTCGCCGAAATAGAACAGCGCGCCGCGGTGAAAAACGGGCAGGTACACGGTCGTCCCCTCACGTACGTCCGACGCGTCCATGTTCCCGCCAAAGCGGCCGGGCCACAGTCCGCCAAACTGCTCATCGCCTTCGGGGGCCGTTGCCACGCGGCCCAGCATCGGGCTGAGCGGGACCGTGATCTGTTTCATCGCGCTGCCCGCAAGATCGACCGTTCCGGTCATTCGCTGGCGGTCGAGCCGCCAGATGTAACGGCCGTTCGGGAAGCGGTCGTTGAGGAAGGCCGTGCCGCCGTCCGGCACAAGAGCGCCGAATGTGCCGCCTTGCGTCGAAACGGCCGTGTCGCGGTTCGGCCGCACACGCAAGACGTGAACGACAAGCGTGTCGCCGGCCTCGGCGCCCTCGACCGCGATCGGGCCGACTTCGCCAGGCCACTTTCCGCCGGCGCGCTCATACCACTCGCCCCAAAGTGATTCGCTCTCGAGCGTGTCGCCGGGCTTCAGTGTGAACACCGCCGGCCGGACCGCAAACGTCGGGTGCCCAACCGTCGGCTTGAAACGATGCGTCGTGCCCTGTCCGACCGCCGTCTGGACGAGCAGCGCGCAACACAGCACGAATTTCGGAAAATGGCGTCTGGACATATTTCCTTTCAAGGTTCGTTTTTCTAGATTGGCTAAGACTTGGTTCCGATTATACTCACAGACGGATACGACGAACAATTTGGCTTTGCCCTTTGCCTTGATCTCACTACTTCTGTGCTAAAACAGTTGAGATGATCGACCTCCGAAGCGATACGGTTACAAAACCGTCGGAAAAGATGCGGGCCGCGATGGCGGCAGCCGA
>CAZSOE010000003.1:0-21856 GCA_964608335.1 uncultured Chloracidobacterium sp. | reverse complement strand
GCTGTGGGCTGCAGTGTATGGCCGCGGCGCTCGCCGGCCATGTAGGCACCCGCCATGCGATGCAGCTCCGCGTGCACGAGCGGAATCAATCGCTCGAGGGCAGCGTCGTCTCCCTCAGCCCACGCTTGGAGCAGCTCTGTAACGCGCTGAGCCATAGTTGCGGGTGAGCCAGTGTAGCGCACCCCTTCGGCTGTCGCCGCTCGCAGGGCGATGCCGTTCACTACTTGCGGCCTCGCGCCTGTGGACACGATGGGCTCGAGTGGTGCAGATCCCGAAGGACGGCCGTCTTCACGTCCTGCGCCGCGTCCGTTTCGTACACGTTTGCTCCGACCGGTCGCGCACCGGCCCCGACGAACGCCTGTCCATGTCCATGCGTGCCGGGGTTCACCTGCGCCACTTCCACCGCGTGCTGAAGCTCGTGCCCGACGCTGGCGATCAGGAGGTCGTTTGGCAGACGGACGTCGATGTTGATACGCAGATGGCGTGCGCCGCCTGCCGTGCCCAGATCGGCAAGGCACCCATTCAGCCGCTGCCGACGGATCGCCGGGCAACGACCGGGTTCGATGTAGACGAGCACGGGCGATTGTTCCAGGGTCTCGATCAGCCTGGCAAACGTGGGTGAACGCTCGTAGCCCTGGTCAATGATCGCAACGATGTTCTCGCTGACGGAACGGATTCGCTGGCGTTTCGTCGGCGGCGTCCTGGAACGGGTGGCGTCGCCCAACGGCGATGTCTGCACCTCGGTGCATGTTCGTTGGGGCCGTAATTGGAAAGCATCAGCGCCGACGACGGCGACGATCATCACGAGCATCGCCGCGCCGCCTCTACTGTGAGCGAGTCTCGACATGCCCCTCTCCCGGCCGCCAGCAGCTGGCGCCCGGAAGAAAGGCGGGATTACGCGACAGAATCAGTCATGCGGCAGCTGGTCCCGTCTGCGATTCGATCGATCGCCACGAAGGCTTAGCTCGGCCGTTACGAACGGGCCACAGCGCAGGCGGCGACGTGGGCGCACCGCAGGATGTACACAAAGCCGTAGCTCTCGCCGTGGCCGAGACAGGCCCACCTTTGCGGTGCGGCCGCTACGCTGGACAACCTTCGCTTGGCTGGCCAACCGTAGCCCAGGATGCGTGGTGGGAGGGTCCACCTACGCTCGCGCATGGTCTGGCGAGCTACGGTGGACAACCTTCGCCTGGAATCTGGGCGAAGGTTGGTGCGGAAGAGAGGACTCGAACCTCCACGGTATTGCTACCGCCAGCCCCTCAAGCTGAAACCAGAGAAGGCCAATCGCAGCCGACCCCGGAAAATCGGGGTCGGCTGTTCTTGATCGATGCTGAATGAGGTCGCTTGAAGCCGTCTTCGGTCGCCCGAGAGCGAGTAGGAACGGATCCCCTCGAGAAACGGCGCGGCTGCACGCGCAGCGATCTGATACCTCTGCAGGCGCAATGCCGCACCCGGCGCGGCCGAAACGGGCTCCGTGTAGTAGAAGCTTCCTTCCGCGCCGGCGGTAAGACTGCCGTATTCGCCGGGCGGAACATTCACCGCGATTATCCGCTGGCCGATGCCGTCAAAGTCGATGCGAACGTTCACCGTGCGCGAAGCGGGAGCCGTCGGTCGAGGCGGTGCTTCACCGGCTGGTCTTGGGGGCGGCTCGTCTCCGGTCTCAGGCAAAAAGGGCGACGGCTCGCTCGCACTTAGCACCGCCATATAGATCGCGCGACGCACGGGTCGATCGAGCGAACTCATCTCAAGCCACCCTGTGCTCGGGCCGAAGTTTGTGCTGGCGAGGAAATAAAGATACTTGCCACCGGCATCGAACGCCGGCGAGACGGAATCAGCCATCCCGTCGGTGATCTGATAAGACTTCTTATCGGCGAGCGAATAGACAAAGATCGCTCGCAGCTTGCTCGGCAGGTTCTTCGAGTAGGTTATCCACTTCGAGTCCGGCGACCACCTGCCGTCAAACGTGCGGCCCGGGTCCGGATAATTGTCTGTGTCTATCTTGGTGGCCGTTCCGCCGGGCATCGCGATCGACCAAAGAACCCGGTGATTGTCCTGGATCAGGATCTGCGATCCGTCCGGTGCCCAAATAGGCGTCGAGAAGAAACCCATTGAGGGCAGTGCGACAGACTTCGGCGTTGTCATCCCCAGCGGGTCGCCGACCATCAACTGATATTCGCCGCTCGCGTCGGAAAGCCATGCGAGCTGAGTGCCGTCAGGCGACCACACAGGGCTGCGGTCGTGCCCTCCGGGGCTCTGGGTGAGGTTCCGATAGTCGCCTTTCTCCGTCGGCACGCTAAAAATATCGCCGCGCGCCTCAAACGCCGCACGCACGCCGGTCGGCGACAACGTCGCGTTCCGGATCATGCCGGCGACCCGCTTGAACTGCGGTCGCGTCCACGGTAGATCGCCCGTCACCTGGATGTCGAGCTTCTGCGCTCGGCCGCTTCTGGTATCGACGAGGTGGATATAGCCGGCCTGCTCGTAAACCACAGCATCCGGGCCACTCGACGCCGTCATCACGTCAAAGTCGTCGTGCCGCGTAAACTGCGTCAACTGCTTTGTGTCGGTGCGATACGAGAAAAGGTTTGTTGTGTGATTACGGTCGGAAAGGAAGTAGATCGTGTTGCCGACCCACATCGGCTGCGAGTCGTTGCTGTTGGTCCACGGCAGTTTTTCGATCGAATTGTCAGCCGTGTTGAGGATCGTTATCGGTCGGACGCGGCCGCCGCGATAATGCCGCCACATACTGCCTTCGTACCAGCCCGGAATGAAGGCCATCGTTATTTCTTCGTACGCGATGCGTCGGCTGTCGGGGGAATACGATGCGCTAAATGCGCGCGGCATCGGCAACGATTCGGGAAAGCCACCTTTCGCATCGACCGACCAGAGACGCCAGTATGCGCCCTGAGGTGCGCTGTCGCGCGGAGACGCGAAGAGAATGCGTCGGCCGTCAGGCGTCCATCCGCGGGCGCGGTCGAGACCCGGGTGAAACGTAAGCCGTTTCGGGTCGCCGCCCGACGACGAGACAACGTAAACGTCGGTGTTTCCGCCCACGGTCGCCGTGAAGGCGATCTGTGACCCGTCGGGCGAAAAATAAGGATCGATCTCGGCACTGGCCGTAGACGTAAGACGCCGTGCCTGTCCGCCCGCGCGTCCGACGACCCACAGATCGCCGGCGTATTCAAACGCGACCGAGTCGCGGCTGACGGTCGGGTGCCGTAACAGACGCGCTCCTTGCGCAAAAGCAACGGAGCACGTTGCAAGTATCAGTAGAACGGTAAGAATCAGGTGTTTTGATCTCATAACTATTGCCCTATCTATTTCTTCTCCGGGAGGCTAAACGTAACTTTTCCGCTTTCGTCCAAAAACTCGAGCTTCGGCGTGCCGACTGCGTCGACCGACAATCGCGCGCGAACTTTGCCGCTCGGGTCGTTCAGCCGTACCACCGACGCATTCTCGCGGTCGCGGCCGACGAAGGCGCGTTCTGCCGTGCCTGGCGCCGCCGTTTCACGAAGTTTTTGCGTCGCAGCGGTCTTGTCCGGTCCGTCTTTCATCTTTTCGATCTTTTGCATTTCGTCGATCACCAGTCCAAGCGATCGGTCGGGGCGATCCCAAACACGCAGGCCGGAATAGTAACGGCCGCCGCCTTCGCCATACTGCAACGCGACGGTTTGGTCCTGATTGAACCGGTCGAACGCGAGAAGCGCGCTCGCGCTCCCTTTTCCGTCTGCCCCGGCGCTCCCGCTAAAGCTGAGGCCGCCGACCTCGTCGCCTTTCTCGCTAAAGAACAGCAGTCCGGCCGAACGCCGGCGTGGCGAGATCAATCGTCCGTCAATGATCCCCGGGTGCTGTCGCTCGGCGTTCGAAATGATCATTTTCAGCTTGCCGTCTTTTTCGACCACGTTTATCCGCTCGACGTCGATCTCCTGGAACTTCGTCTTTTGCTGCGTGGCCTGAATGCCGGATGACAAAGTAAAAAACACGACAAAGCCGCCAAACATCAAGGTAATGACAATGCAGTAGGCCTTGAGAAACCGTACGTCCTTCTGTAATTTGGTATCCATATTTATCAAGTCGCCTCGTGTTTGATCTACGGCTTTGCGGGAAACCGCACGACGTCGCTGTCGAGCGGCATTTCGTTGACCCGCTTTTCGGTCGTCGCATTTGGTCCGGGCTTCCAGCCCCAGCCCTTTCCTTGCACCTCGAATGAAGCAAAAATGTATGGCAGACCTTCGGAGCCCAGTGGAGAATTCGCGTCGCTGATGTGAAAATGCAGATGGGGCTCGGTCGAATTGCCTGAGTTGCCGACGAGTCCAACGGTCTGACCGCGTTTTACTTTGTCACCTACCTTGACCGGGATCTTGCCGGGCTGCAGATGTGCATAAAACGCAAATCGACCGCCGCCGAGATCGAGTATCACGTGGTTGCCGCCAACCGTTTCGAGCGTGATCGGCACAGCCCGCGAGTTCGCGCCCGGAATGTTCTCGGGAATGCCATCCTTGACCGCGACGACAGTGCCGTCCGCCACAGCAAGGGCCTCGGCGCCATAACACCGGTAGTTCTTGTTGTCGAGCCGGTCACCTTTATATGTGCCGCCCTCCGGCCAAAGCTGCACCCAATCGATCGCAAAACGCTGGGCAATATGCGCCGCACCGTCGACCGGGATCATGGCACGGCGATGACCTGTAGTATTGGCCGGCCCGTTGGCCGCGACCCACGCGTCACCCCGAAGCGGCGGGCTGATCGCGATCGGCTTTTGCTGAACGCGTGCCTTTCCGATATCCAAAATGAGTTCTTCAGGCCACGTCGCCGGTTTGAATGTCAGTCTATGGTCGAGATCTGCGGGCGTCGATGCGCCGTTCGCCAGCGTCACCCACAAATAGACCACAGCCCTCAAACCGCCGCCTATGGTCATCCGCTGCGCTCCTGTTACAGCCGAGCCGGGGCGGGCGAGGGCCGCGGTAAGATCATCGCCTTCATATTTGGCAATGGCCGCGCCGCCGCTCGCGACATCTACGCGCTTGAGCGTCCATTCGTCACGACTAAAGTTGGTTAAATGCAGCTCGTAGACCAGATAGGTCTTGCCGCCGCCCTTGAAAGCCGTAGGCGCGACCGGAATGCGAACCTCGAATGGGATCGAAAGCGGCCTCTGAGGTACTGCTGTCGGGGCGGGCGTTGGTGTGGCAGCAGCCTCACTTCGTCGAAAGACCAGCGCCAGCGGTTCGCCGCCCTGGCTCCAGTTACCGGATAATTCCGTGCGGCCGATATTCAGCGAGCCATCGAAAACGCCGTTGACCGCTTTCAACTCGAGCCGGACCCTGTCGCCGGTCACCGTTATCGAATCGATCGGGATCGTCGAGCCCTGATCAAGGCTGTCAAGTTTTCCCGAATAGGTGCCTTCGGCCGATCTGGTTATCGTCAACGCGAGACGCAATCGCGCCCCGCCGGCTTCAAGCGTGCCGGTCCAGGAACCATCAAGCCCTCGCGAGGCGGGCTGGCCCGCGACGTGGGCACCGAGGCCCGTCACAAGCAAAGCTAAAAGAAAAATGCTCTTCAACATCTCTGTTCTCAATACTCCGTCCACGCGCGGCTGTCGCCCGCGGGTGTATTCTTCTTGACTTGCTCGGCCATTTGCCGGATCATGTCGGCGAAATTGACCGCGTGGTACGAATGACCCTTCATCGGCCGCCCGTATGCGTATGTCGCATCGCTCTTGGGCGCGGTCGTCTTGCTGGTAAAGTCCTCGAACAGATACACGCCGAGGTTCAGATAGAAGTTATCCATATCGCCCGAGATGAAGTGGAGCTTGCCCTGGATCTTCGGCCCAAGCGTGGCCCAGTTCTTTTCAGCGAACGCGCGAAGATCGAAACCGTTCTCGCGCATGTACGCAGCAACCTCTTTGTCTATCTTGCCGGTCCGCTTGTCCCAGAGTTCACGCGGATACCCGTCGGCGCCGACCGGACCGTAGATCGCCTCCCAGGCGCCGAATTGATAGCCGCCGCGAGTCTTGCTTCCGATCACCGCCTCGAAATGACTGACTTGTTTCACGGTCAGGTTGACCTGCCCCTCGACCGATCGCCGCATCGGCCGCTCGGCGGGCACCCATGACCGTCCGGGCGCGTAGAACGCATTCTCGTCTTCATAGATATTGACGAGCAGCCAGCGGCGAAAATCGATCGGATCCGGGTTGAAAACCCACGCGCCGCCGAAGAAGTCGGGATGTTTCAGAAGGAGATTGAGCGAGCCCCAGCCGCCGGTCGATGCTCCCTGCACGATCCGAGCATAAGGTCTTCCGATCGCGCGAAATTGCTTTTCGACCGCCGGTATCAAGTCCTGCGTGATCGCGTCGCCGTCGGGCCCGTTGTTCGCGGAATTTACGCTGTAACCGTCCGGGAAGAAAGGACTCGGCTCAACGAATGATACGGCGAGAAAACGCGGGAACTTATCCGATTGCCACTCCTGAAAGAATTCGTATCCCGGCTGAACATTGGCCGATGCACGCAACCCCTCCTGCCCTCGAGCGCTTGCCGGGTCCTCGTTGAAGTAATACGGCGGGCTGCAAAGCTGGCCCTGCGCATAGACGACCGGATAGTTCGTGTTCGGATTCTCGTCGTAACCCTTTGGCAGGATGACCGTAGCTCCGAGATAGACCGGTATTCCCCAGAATTTGCTAAGCGCCTCGCTCTTGATCCTGATACGCTTGACCCATCTGGTGTCCTTGGGTTCGGGCGGTGCGGGGATCACCTTGTTAAGCACAAGACTGACCTTGTATCCCGCGGCCGGGTCGAGCGTTACCTTTTGCACGTCGCTGTAGAGGTTTCCGGTCGAGACGTTTAGGAAGCGGCCGTTCATGTCCCAATGTACCCACACGGTGCGGCCATCGCTTCTCTTGCATTCGGTATAAACATTGAACATCGCCTGGACGAAATACTCGCCCGCCGGAAGCCCGGCGAGGCTTTCGACCGGATGCCCGAAGGTCGAACCGTCGATGACCACCGTCTGTCCCGGTGAAAGGCGCTCGGCATCGACGCCGAACATCGGTATCGCGTTCGGACCGATCTGCATTCGCGGCTCGGGCGTCTGCGTGCGTGAGATCATCAGCAGAACGCGCCCGGTGAGCGGCCCCGGATGTGCTGTCCTATCGACGGCGACCTCAAAGCGCGTTTCCGCGGCGAAGGCCAGGCCCGCCAAAAACAGGTTGATAATTGTGACCGCAAGGAGTTTTTTCATACTTTCAGATCGACCTCGCTTCTCATCCGAGCGCCTCCTGCAGCTGTGGGACCGTGATGTTTCCGCCGCTTAGGATCAATGCGACCGTTCGCCCGGAAATCCGCGTCCCGAGTTTCAATGCGGCCGCCAGCGATGCGGCACCGGCCCCTTCGGCGAGAGTGTGTGCCTTTTCGACGTAGAGCCGGACCGCCTGACGGATCTCTTCTTCGGTGATCAGCACAAAATCGTCGAGGTGTTTCCACATTATTTTTTGGGTCAACTCGAAGGCGACACGAGTGGCCAGGCCTTCGGCGGCGGTCTCCATCCTGTCGCCAAGCAGTTCGCGCGCTTTCCATGACTTGTAAGCCGCCGGAGCTTGCTCGGCCTGCACCCCGATCACCTCGATCGTCGGGTCGATCGCCTTCGCCACCAGGCACGCGCCGGACGCGCCGCTTCCTCCGCCGACCGGCACTATGATCGTCGTTACTTCAGGTGCTTCCTCGAGGACCTCCAACGCGATCGTCGCAACGCCTGCGATGAGATGGGGTTCGTTGGCCGAGTGAATGTAACGGAGCCGGTCGCGCTCGGCGAGCATTGAACAGTGTTCCCGGGCCTCGTCGAAATCGGCGCCAGAAGAAACAACTTCGGCGCCCGACGCACGCATAGCGGCGACCTTCAGCGGATTTGCACCCTCGGGCACGACCACGGTCGCTCGGACACCGAAGAGCCTCGCCGCATAAGCCACCGACTGTCCGTGATTACCCGTCGATGCCGCGATCACACCGTGTGTCCTTTCGTCCGCCGGGAGCTGCGAGATCAGGTTGATGCCACCCCGCAGCTTGAACGCACCTGTTAGCTGATGGTTTTCGTGCTTCACCAGGATGCGGGTGCCGCAGATCTCATCCAGCGCGGGATAATTTACGAGCGGCGTTCGCGGTAGATACGACGAGAGCGTCTTTTTCGCCCGCAAGACGTCCGCGAAGGTCGGGACTGCCATCTCTGTGATTTGCTCAGAAGGTCGCATCTATTCTCCTTATTTCTGCGGCGCGCCCTCGACCGCGACCAGCATTTCTTTCAGGGCTGCTTTCGGATAAAGCTTTCCGCGAACCATTACCGCAGCGATCTTCTGTGTATTTCCGATCGAAAGTAGCGGGTCGGCGCCCAGCAGTACAAGATCGGCCAACTTGCCTTTTTCGACCGTGCCGAGCGAATCGCCCAGCCCTAGAAACCTGGCCGGATCGCGAGTGGCGCATTGCAGGGCCTCAAGCGGCGTCATTCCGATCTCCCTGACCAGGAGTTCCAACTCTTCGTGCAGACCAAAGCCCGGGAAGACGAGCGGTGCACCGACGTCGGTCCCGGCCATCATCGACACTCCCGCCGCATGCATCAGGCGAAAGCCGTGCAGGTTCTTTTTCCGTACCTCGCCCCAGTCGATCGGCGTGCCCTCGAACTTTTTCAGGTCCATGCTCTTGCGCCAGTATTCGAGCAAGGCTGCCGGCATGTATCGCCGCCGCGTATCGATGCGGTTCTCGCGGTCGTCGATAATCGCTAACACGTCCTTGTCGGGCATATGGCGGAAGCCGCGTTCCGCGATCAAGGTCGGAACGGAAAAGGTGCCGTTCGAGACAAAGCGACGGGCGATCTCTTTCCATTCGGCGTCGGTGTAATTATTAAGAAGCACAAGACCGTGCTCGATGCTCCGCTGCCCGGCGTCGCAGACGTCGACCAGACTCACGCCGCCAGGTGCGTGGCCGACGAGCGTCAGCCCGACCCGTTTCGCCGCGGCGGCGATCGCGCGGTACGCGGCGGGCGATGCGCTGGTACGTATCTTGAGAAAATCGACGCCAAGCGCCTTGAGAGAATCGACGGCGGTATCGGCCTCGGCCTCGGTAGTGACACCGATCCGCTTTCCCACGAGTGAGGCGTTATCGATGCGTTCGAGCAATTGGACGAACCGCGTGCTCTCGAGGATCGGGCCCGACAGTTCCATTCGCGGCCCGGTAAGCGCTCCCTGTTCGACCTTATCGCGCCAGGATGTGAGCTGCTTAAAGTCGCCGCCGCCCATCTCGCGTATCCCGGTCACGCCGTTCGCAACAAAGAGCGCGAGGCCCAACTCGCCGAGCTCGTAGACATGAGTGTGCATGTCCCAAAGACCCGGGATCAGAAACTTGCCTGTGCCGTTGACGACCTTGGCCCCGCGTGGCGTCCTGATCTTTCCGGCCGGGCCGATGTCAGCTATTCGGTCGCCGACGACAACGACCGACATGTTCGGTTTTGAGCCAGCACCGGTCGCGTCGATGACGGTGACGTCGGCAAATACGAACGTTCCCGGTGAGCCCTGTCCGTTCGCCACCGAACCGAACACCAGAAGCGCAAGCAGGTACAATATCGCGGTCGCCTTCTTCATAACGGTCAAAGCGGTCCTTCGGGCGCACCGGGTCAAGAAGGAAGTGCTTTCGGAACGAACTTCTCGTCACGCGCGAGCCGTGCCCGCGCTGCTGACCTAATCGGTTTTGACCCGCACCGGGTACGGCGGACGTTTCGGCGTGCGCGGCGGATTCTTTCTGAGTTCCTCCATCACCCACTGGATCGCGCGTTCCAACTGCGGATCGCGGCCGTTGATAACGTCCGCGGGCGTCTGTTCGACCTCGATGTCCGGCGGCACGGCGACTTTCTCCACGATCCAGCCCTCTTCGGTCCAGATGCCAAGATTTGGGGCCGTAACCACGCCGCCATCCATGAGCACCGGGAAGCCGAGGGTCCCGACAAGCCCGCCCCAGGTGCGTTTGCCGATGAGCGGCCCGATCTGAAACTTGTGCCACATCCAGGGCAGCATATCCCCGCCCGAGCCCGCGGTCTCGTCAATGAGCATTGCCTTCGGCCCCTGGATAGACGCGGCGGGTACCTTGATGTCCGCACCGTATCGCGTTCCGAAATAAGAGGCGAGCGGCCGGCGCAGGATGTCGATATAGTAGTCCGCGATCTGGCCGCCGCCGTTGAATCGCTCGTCGACGATGATCGCTTCTTTGTGGGCCTGCGGGTAGAAGTAACGTTTAAAGTAAGTGTGGCCCGCCCCGGCGGTGTTCGGTACATAAACGTAGGCGACGCGGCCGCCCGTAGCCTGGTCTACCTTGCGCAGGTTACCTTCGACCCAATCCCGATTCCTCAGGTTCGATTCATTGGGGATCGGCACGACCTGAACGGTCCGCGATCCGCTTCCGTCCGGGTTCGGACCGACGGTGATCTCGATGATCTTGCCCGACGTGTTCTCGAATAGGCTGTAAATATTTGTCGGCGGGCGCAGTTCCTGGCCGCGCACGGCGAGCAGGTATTCGCCGGCCTTCACGTTCACGCCGGGTTCGGTCAGCGGCGAGCGAAGCTCGGGGTTCCAGTTCAATCCGCCGTAAACTTTCTTAAAGCGATAGCGTCCGTTCTCGACCGAATAATCGGCGCCGAGCAGGCCGCCCGGCACGCTGCGCGGCTGAAAGTAGGTATCGCCGCCGCCCGAACGGTGATGGCCGACCGCAAGCTCGCTGCCAAGCCAGGTCAGCACACGGTTGAGGTCGCCGCGATTCGTCAAATGCGGCAGAAACTCGGCATACTTGGCTCGTTTTGCGTTCCAATCCGCCCCGTGCATGTTCGGCGCATAGAAGTAATCGCGGTTGATCCTCCACGCCTCGTCAAAGATCTGCTTCCATTCCGCACGCGGGTCGATGCGGACCTCGATCTCTTCGACCGCGATGCGGCCCGTGCCGGGCGCCGGTTTTGGCGTCACATTGACGATCGACCAGTTTTGCCCGCTGACATAGAGTATCCTCTTCTTGTCTCCCGACAGGACGTAATCGCTGACACCGGTGATAAAGGCGTCGTCGCGTCGCCGTGTAAGGTCGTATTGGTGGAGTACCGCCCGTTCAGGTCCGGGCCCGGGCGCATCGGCCGGTTCGATGTAGTAGAACTGGTTCGCCGTTCCGGCCTGCAGGTTATTGTAATTGCGGGCCGGCAGCGGCAAAGCGACGATGCGATTTTCGATACCGTCGAGATCGATCGAAAAGGGCTCGGGCGTCGGTCTGGCCGCCGGGGCTCCCGCGGGCCGTTCGGGACCCGGCTGCACGCCCTTTTCCTCGTCGCTTTCCCGCGCCAGGGGGTTAGGCAAATTGTTGCGAAGCACGACCAGATAGATCGACTTCGTTTGGCGCATATCGTTCGTCGATTGCGCGAACCAATCTTTGACCGGGCCGGCGTCCGTTGAACCAAAGAAATAGAGATACTTGCCGCTCTCGTCGAACGTCGGCTCAGAAACCTCGCTAAGTCCGTCGGTGATAGCGAATGACTTGTCCTGCTCGGTCGAATACGCATAAACCGCCTGGATGTAGGCCTTGGTATTCAGCGTGTAGGCGATCCACTTGGAATCGGGCGACCATGCGTGAGGGACCGCCCTCGCTCGCATCGGGCCGTGCAGGTACTCGGTGCCGATCTTTTTGATCGCAGTCGTCGCGGGGTCGACCCAATAGAGCGACCAGGAGTTATCTGAGAATGCGAGCTTCTTGCTGTCCGGCGACCAGCTAAGGTTGTCGTAGAAACCGGCGCCATTTAGCTTGATCCGCTGAACGTCGCCTTTCCCGTCCTGATTGCGAATGTGCAGCTCGTACTCGCCCGATTCATCCGAAAAATATGCGATCGACTTGCCGTCGGGCGACCATTCGGGACCGCGTTCGTGCGCACCGACGGTGTTCGTAAGGTTTCGCGCATCACCTTTCTCGGCCGGAAGCGTAACGATCTCGCCGCGGTACTCGAAAACGGCTCGCGCGCCCGTCGGCGATAGCGACGCGTTTCGGGCGTATCGCGCTGCCTTGACGAAACGCGGCCGCGTTTCGATCAGATCGGCGGCGATGCCGATCGTGAGTTTTGTGCTGCGGCCCGATCTGAGATCGACCGTGTGGATATAACCTGCCTGCTCGTAGATGATGGCATTCTCGCCGGCCGAGGCCGCGATAACGGGGAAGTCCCTGTGATCGGTGATCTGCCTGACCGCTTTGCTGCGAGGATTGTACGAGAAGATGTTGAATTCACCGTTGCGGTCCGAGCGGAAGTAGATCATGTCGGCGACCCACATCGGTCCCGCGTCGTTCGGGCGGTCGGCGCCTTGCGGCACTTTCTCGCTCGAGTTATCGTTCAGGCCAAAGATCCAAACGGTCGAATTGGTTCCGCCGCGATAGTTCTTCCACTCCGTGAACGCCTCATAGATCGGGTTGTACACGAGCTTGGTCCCGTCGGGCGAGTAGCTGGCGGCGGCCGCGTTGGGCAGCTTTAGCTGCTGTTCGATACCGCCCTTGACCGGCACGGTAAAGAGCTGAGTGTAGCGGCCCGTAAAAACGGCGCGCCCGCTCGTGAACATCACAGCCGATCCGTCAGGCGTAAATCCCTGCACGATGTCCGCGCCCGGATGCCATGTAAGGCGCGTCGGTACGCCGCCGGTCGCGGGCATCACATACACATCCACATTCCCGTCGTACTGCGCCGTGAAGGCGATAAGCGAGCCGTCGGGCGAGAACGCAGGGTTTGCCTGCAGGCCTTCGTCGGCGGTCATCCGCACAACGTTGCGTCCGTTATGGTCAGCGGTCCACAGGTCGCCGGCATAGATGAATGCGATCCGCGTCTTGCCGATGGCCGGCTGTGCGAGCATTCGCGTGTCTGTTGTGTTCGGCCCCTGGGCGTTAGCTATGGACGCCAGCACCAGGTAGACCAAGACGCTTGTGAGGACGGCGAACGTCGATCTCATTTTTTTCATAACACTCGGTTCTTACATCTTTGGCAGTAGAGTAAAGGTCGCTCCGTTCTGCACGATCGTCAGACTCTTGACCTTGCCGTCGGCGAGCGTAAATTCAGCCGAAAAGCCTCCGGGCACATCCCTGATCGTAAAGCGGTTGGCCGACACGGGCACAAGCGTATGCGGCGGCTGGCCGGGGATGTTCAGTTTTAACTCGCTACCGACCATCTCGACCGACATCTCGAGCGCCGGGGCCGCAAGGGCATAGGTGCCCACAAACTTGCGAAGGTCGGCTTCGGTCGCCGCGACCGTCCTCGGCGGTTCGGCAACTCGCTTGAATGGATAGTCCGACACGCCCGGCATTCCCAATGTAACGGTGTCTGCTTTACCTTGTGCGTCGAGGGCAAAGGTAACGGTCGCATTTGTCACGCCCGCGCCGCCGCCAAACTTGGCGCGGAATGTGTCGTAATGCCAATGCTCAAGATCGCTGTTCCACGCCGGACCGAAGCGCAAGGTGAGCTTGTCGCCGTTTGCGGTGACCTTGACGTCGCCATACAGGTCGTTCCTATAGGTACCTGCGTAGTTGTCGACGGTGAGCGATGGTTTAGTCCCCGTCACACGGCCCGCGTCGGTCCGTTGCGCTGCCGCGGCGCCCTGAGCGGTCATCGCTTTGATCGTTTTCAGCAGGTCGCCGCTCCAGTCTTTTTCCGGCTGTTTAATGTAAGCGTCTATGATGCGGTAGACGAGCGGCATCGCGATTATGGAACCATTCATGTTCGTCAGGATCACGATGCCGAGTTTTTCTTCAGGCACCATGGCGACCTCGGCCCGCATTCCGTCGATCGCCCCGCCGTGCTCAACGAGCTTGCGGCCTTTGTAGTCGGACAGGAACCACCCGAGACCGTAATTCATAAAATGCGCTTCCGGATAAAGCAGCGTGTTCTGTCCCTCGAGCCGCATCACGGTTTGCGACGTGTGCATTTCACGGCCGACCGCCGGGCTGAATACCTTCTTTCCCTCGAACGTGCCGCCGCCCAGCTGCAGGCGCACCCACTGGGCCATATCGACCACATTCGAGTTGATAGAACCCGCCGGACCGATGTTGTCGATCAGCCGATAGGGAATGACCTCTATCTTGTCCTCGACCTTCGTGTGCGGCGCGGCGACATTGCCGCCTTCCTTAAAGTCGCGTATCGACGTGTTGCTCGACGTCATCCCGAGCGGCACGAAGATGCGCGTCGCGATGATATCGTCCCACGACTTTCCGCTGACGCGGGCCGCGAGCTGTCCGGCGGCGAGATACATCAGGTTCTGATAGCCGAACGTGCTCCTGAGGCTCCACGTAGGTTTGAGGAACCGCGTTCGGCGAAGTATCTCGTCGCGGCTGAGATCGGTGCCGTACCACAATAGGTCGCCACGTTCGAGACCGCTGCGGTGCGAGAGAAGGTCGCGCACCGTCAGGTCGCGCGTGACGAACGGGTCATACATCTGGAAGTCCGGCAGATACTTGATCACCGGGTCGTCCCATTTGACCTTTCCCTCGTCGACGAGCATCGCTACCGCCGCCGACGTGAACGCCTTTGACGACGAGCCGATGGCGAACATCGTCCGCTCATCAACCGGCGTCGTGTCGCCGAACTTTCTGACGCCGAAACCCTTTGCGAACACCACACGATCGTCCTTGACTATGGCAATTGCCAGCCCGGGCACTTCCCAGTCCTTTATCGCCTTATTGATGTAATCGGCGAGCCCCGGGGGTACGCCGTTCTGACCGTTCTGTGCCGCGCCGAACTGCGCACCGGCGACGAGAACGAGCAACAACCAGAGGAAGCCTGTAGATCGCTTCATTTATATAACTCCTGTAGATGGGCAAAAAGTGGGAGAGGTTTTTGCCGATCAGAATTGGACCCGCGCGCCAAGCTGGACCGTACGGGCCGCATTTGCGGGACCGCTGATCACGCCGAAGTTTGTCGGGCTGTTCAGGCTGAGAGATCCTGACACCAGATTGACGCGGTTAAAGACATTGAAGAAGTCGGCCGAGAATTCAAGCTTGACGCGTTCCGTCAGCCGCGTTTCCTTGCCAACACGGAAATCGAGGTTCCAGAACCACGGACCGCGGAATGCCTGAGTTCGTCCCTGGCGTCCGTCCTGGCTCAGGAGCATTCGTCGGAACGACCTGAAGGCGGCTTCCGGGTTTGCGAACAGATTGAGTCCCGTTCCGCCGATCGCCGGGTTGCCGGCCGTTCCAATGTTATTCGAGCCGGCGACGCCGGAATACACGCCTAGGTTGAGCGTCGAAGGATCGACGATAGGTATCGCTCCCTGCGCCGGGGCTCCTGCGAGCCCGCCGAAGACGCTCGCACTGTCCGTCACAAAGAACGGCAGGCCCGAATATGTCCGAAATATACCGGACAGATACCAGCCGCCGACCACCTTGTCCACGGCTCCGCTACCCGACAGCCAGGGCTTGCCGGCGCCAAATGGCAGGTCATAAGTAAAGATGCCGTTGAAAACGTGGCGTCGGTCGGCCTGCGAGAACCCGTAATCGATGTCACGGTCGAACCCGGTACTGATCAACGACAGATTGTTCTGAACGTCGCCGACCTGATCGAGCGACTTGGCATATGTATAGTTCAGGTCGAACTGCAGCCCGGCGCGCGGTCGATTGCGAAGCGTAGCAAACCCGGCATGATAGTTGGACTTGCCGCCGCTCGTAGCCATAAGGATCGCCGCCAACTGAAGGCTGTTGTAAGGCTGCAGGCCCAGCGCAAGCCTTCGGAGGTTCATCTGCAGGAAGATCGTCCCGACCGAATTATTAATGAAAAGGCTGCTGAAGTTTGTGACCATGCCGTTCGTTCCAAAGCCGGGCAGTTGGTTCTCGAACCAGGCCTGGTTCTGCACGGCGGCCGGACACGTGAACGAGCCTATTGTTTTGCCCGCATCTCCGCGCAGAACGCAGGCAATGCGATCGTACGCCTCGGCAAACGTCTGGCCGCTCGCAGCGTCCTTGAAAAAGTACGGCGAAGAGCCGTGACCGAGATCGATACCAGCCGGCAATTCCCTACCGAGCCGCCCGATATAGCCGACCTCGAGGATCAAGTTGCCAAACATCTCGCGCTGGACGGTGAAGTCCAGCATGTAGTTACGCCCGACCTTCCTCTCGGGGTCGGTCGCGTATGTTGTGCCGAGCGCGGTTGCGGCCGGCACAAGCGGCGACGACGATCCGACGAACGCAGGTATGGGCACACTGCCATCCCTGCCGACGCGAAAGGCCGTAAGCCCCGGATTCCCGGTTGCCGCGGCATTGCAGTTCGTTCCCGGAGTCCCGGATGCATTGCACAGCGGTGCCGCCCTTCGAAGAACTTCGCCGAAACCGATGCCGAACGCGGCCGGCAGGATCACCGTTACCGTGTTCACGCGGTCATAGGTGATGCCGAATCCGCCGCGCAGAACGGTCTTGCGTTCGCCCATCAGAGCGCCGAGGAAACCGCCCGGACGCGCGGGATTCCAGGCAACCGCAAGCCGCGGGCCGATGTTGCCGTAATCGACATCAAAGAGTGAGTCGCGCTTCGAATCGTTGATCGGGCGAACGCCGAACGATGGGTTGAAGATCTGGCCCTGTTCGGCCGCTTTTCGCTTAGCTTCAAGGTAACTCTTTGCTGTATAGACCTCGCCTGAAGTCTGGTCGGTAAGGAAAGCGATACGGTCGAGGGTTTCGGTAGGTGACGTCAGCCAACTGTAAGTCAGTCCAAGCGTCAGCGTCAGCGATGAGGACTTTTTCCACGTGTCTTGAACATGGAACTGGAAGTAGCGCATGTTCGTCTCGGTCACCAGGTCGCTTCCGAGCGGAAGTGGCTGGAAGCCGCCATCGCGCGCTCCGACAATATTCGTGTCGTGCAGGAAGCCGAGCGCCGTCGCATAGAGAGCGTTCCATGATCCCTGGTCCGCACTGCGAAGGCAGTTGGTCGTGACCGCACCGGCACACGGTTGGGGCCGATTTACAGCCGGGATGGACAGGAAACTGCCTGATCCAAGCTGCGCAACGGGACCGGTCAGGAACGTGACCTGATCATTGTGAGTGAAGAGGAACGGCAGAGCCCGCACCTCGCCGCCAAAGCTCCAGGAATGATTCCCCTTCGTCCAAAAGACACTGTCGGTGAACTGAATGTTCTTGTCTCGGAGTATCTGTGACCGCGCCTGCTGAGCACCGACGGCGATCGCCTCGTCTAACCCGCCAAGGTCAACGGCGACCGGACCGATCGCACTGGCGGTCCCGGTCAAATTTAGCGTCGAGCCCACGGCGAACGGGCTGGTCCCGACCAGGTCCGATTTGTTCTGCACCCAACCGAAGCGGAAACTGTTCAACAGGCCGGTCGAGAAAGTATAGTCCAGCCCGCCTATCGCATTTGCGCCGCGCGTGTTTAGTGAGCGCAGTATCTTTACATTATTCGTGTCACGAATATCCAGCTGGGTGGCGCTTGGTGAAAGATTGCGCTGGTATCCGTATCGGGCCATGAATTGCATTCGACTCGTGATCTTGTGGTCGATGCGGAACGTCACCGAATCGAATGTTAGATTGGTAGGCACAACGCCGCGGAAACCTGTTGTGTTGAGACCATCACCCAGGGTCGTATCGTTACCGGCCGGAAGCAGGGCAAACATCGCGGCGGTGGTCGGGCTGAGGCCGAGGCCGCGCGGGTCGCACGGCAGATTTCCAGCTGTTCCGCAGAGAGTGCTCGTCGCCAGAGGATAGGACACGATATTGTTGGCGGCGTCTCTGTACCTAAGTATGCCGTTGCGAAGAGTGTCGGTGGGCACCGTACGCGTAAACGTAGCAAATTGCGGGAACCGCCGTACTTCATAGTTGCCAAAGAAGAACGTACGTTCCTTCCAAAATGGTCCGTTCAGGCTGAACCCTGCTCGATTGTCCTTAAGCTCGCGCCGTGCAATGCGGGTCCGGTTGTTTGTCCAACTGTTGGCGTTAAGGTTGTCATTTTGGTGGTACCAATAGACTGTGCCGTGAAAGTCGTTTCCACCACGGTTGCTGATCAGCGAGATCTGGCCGCCGCCCGAACGTCCCAACGCCGCCCCGTGGTTCGCAACACTCACGCGAAACTCACTGATAGAATCAACTCCGACAGGTGATTGGGTGAAGGCTATGCCCTGGCCGCCCGTAAGATTGTCGCTGACGTCGATACCGTCCAGCATCACAGTGTTCTGGTCCGACCTTGCGCCCGAGACCGTGCCGCCGGAGCCAAAGCCGCCGGGGGTCGTCGTGGGCTGAAGTGAAGTAAGCTCCAGCGTGCTTCGGGTGAAAGTTGGCAGCGTCCGAAGCAGCCGGGTGCCGATCGTGTTTCCGACCTGCGCGTCGCTTGTCTGCAGTTCGGCGAGCGCGTCAGCTTGCACCGTGACGACCTCAGTAGGCTGGCCGATCTCCAACGCAAACGGGAAGGTGTAGCCCCTGTTCACTTCAGCCGCAAACTGGGCGATCTGCGATGTGCGGAAGCCTTGCTTGCTGACAGTGATCGAGTAGTTCCCGGGAACCACATTGACGAACGTGTACGATCCGTCGTCGCCCGTGACCGCGACGCGTGTCTGGTTTGTCGCGCGATCGAGGAGCTTTACCTCGACACCGGGAAGCAGCGCGCCCTGCGGGTCCGTTACCGTGCCCTGTATGACCGCTGTTGTCGCTGTCTGCGTGACGGCGTGTGAGGCGAGGAGCAGACACAGTGACACCGCTCCCACGAACGATACGAACCTTCTGCGGGAACTCGTCGCCGCCCAAAGGGTCAGGAAATCAGACACTTTCATAGAATCCTCCTATTCCAACTGTTTCCCCCGGCATAAGCCGGTCTCTCAAATTTTTTTGCTAGCTGAAGATTAGGAAGTAATGTTATATAGATGTACAACTGTATGTCAACCAAAAAAGCCGGTCGTACGCCGTGATCAGTGATATTTTGGTCAGTGCGGCTATAACTCACGCCGGAGGATTTGGTACAGTTATATCTACGATGGTACAGTTCTTTGTCGATAAATCGAATAAGGTCCCGCTCTACATGCAGTTGATGGACGAGATCAAGTTCTACATCTCGACCGGCGTGCTCGGCGACGGAGAGCAACTGCCGCCCGTTAAGGAACTTGGAAAGAAGCTCGGCATCAGTTTTCTGACGGTTCGCAAGACCTACAAGGAACTCGAGACCGCCGGCCTGCTGGATGTCCGGCACGGTGCCGGGACATTCATCTCGCTGACCGGTAAGCGGCCCGCTGAAGCGCGCGCGAACGGCGATGTGCCGGAGCGCGATGTTCGCGAACGCTTCGCTGCGTCGGCCCGCCTGCTGTTCGAACAACATCTCAGGCAGGGCCTGGCGATCGACGACGCGCGACGGATAGCCGAACAGGCCTTCGTCGAACTTGCGAAAAGCAACACAGAACCGCGCGTCGTTTTTGCAGAGTGCAGCCGCCGGCACGTCGACGAGATCTCTGCGATCCTGCAAACTGAGTTGAACGTCGAGGTGGAACCTGTCCTTATTGATGACATCCCACGCAACATAACGCGGTGGACCGCTGATCACCGCGAGGTTCACGTCATCACGACCGGTTTTCACGTTGACCGCGTCCGAAAGGCGATCGGGGATGTACCGCTGGCCGTTGATGTTCTGATCACAAATCTCGATCCGAAAACACGCCGTCAGATCGAAGCGATCGGAGCGAGCGCCTCTTATGCGTTCATCTGTCGCGATGAGGAATCTGCTGCCGTTTACAAGGTGCTGCTCCGTGACGATCTCGGTTACAAAGACGTCCGCCTTGTCACCTGCACGCTCTCCGAGACGGCTCGTGTACGCAGTGTGATCGATTCCTCCGACGTCATCCTCGTCTCGCCGATGGTCTACGAAGAGGTTAGAGCCCTGACCCCCCGCGAAAAGCCGATGTTCAATGTGTTTGACCGCGTCGACCCGATGTCCCTTCGTGTCATCAAGCAAAGGATCCTTGCCGGTCGTTAGATCCCGCCGAGAACACCAGACCAACCTTCCGCAACCTGACTCTGATCATATTCCGGGCCTCGACCGACGTGTAGCCTGAAAGCGAGGCACGCACCTTGCAGAAATGTTGGCCGACGGCTTTATTTTCTGCATAAGAAAGGCGGGAATCGTGGCCTCTTACGCAGTCGGTGCGTAAATTCTCGCAGTCAAACGGCGATGACTAAGGCTCTGACGATCGACATTCCGGGCGAAGGTTATCACAGGCAGCTGATCTCATGTCAGGCGGCTTGCCCCGTTCGTACCGATGCTCGCGGGTATGTCCGGGCGATCGCCGAAGGGCGTTTTGACGAGGCGTACCTGATCGCACGCGGGCCAAATCCGTTCGCCTCGATCTGCGGCCGCATATGCGGCGCACCGTGCGAGATCGCATGCCGCCGCGGCAGGATACCGAAAGTAAATGACGACGGACAGTTTGTAGGACAAGACCGGCCGATCGCAATACGTGCCCTGAAGCGGTTCGTGTGCGATCAGTTCGGGCCAGAAGCTCGTCCCGTCGACAGCGTCCTGGGCGATATTAAGGATTTTGTGCCTTTGATAGCGGCAGATATTGAGGAGATGGCCGCGCTCTTGCTTGCCGCCAGGAGCAAGATGGTGGCCCCCGGGAGCGGCGAGAGCATAGCGATCATTGGTGCAGGGCCGGCCGGCCTGAGTGCGGCGCACGATCTCGCGCTGTTAGGTTTCAAACCGGTCGTTTTTGAGATCGAGCCGGTCGCGGCCGGAATGCTCGCGGTCGGCGTGCCGGCCTACCGGTTGCCGCGCGAATTGATCGCGAACGAGGTCGCGGTGATCGAGGCGCTGGGCGTCGAGATCCGCTGCGGCGTCGAGGTCGGCCGCGACATCACGTTTGCTGAGCTTCGCGAGGATTTTGACGCCGTAATAATCGCCGTCGGCGCCAAATCGTCGCGCGGGCTTGGCCTCACGGGCGAGAATGGCCCCGGCGTGATCGGCGGTGTCGATCTGCTGCGGGCCGTCTCGCTCGGTGAGCCTGTCGAGGTCGGCAATGAGGTGGTTGTGATTGGCGGCGGCAACGTGGCGTACGACGTCGCGCGTTCCGTCGTCAGGCAGATCGCTTTCGATACGGCACGCACCGCGGCGAGACTTGCGGGTACGACAAAAGTTCATCTCGTCTCGCTTGAAAGTGCCGAAGAGATGCCGGCCGATACGATCGAGATCGTCGAAGGCGATGAAGAGGGGATCGAGCGCAGCAACGGCTGGGGCCCGACCGAGATCGTTCGCGACAATGATGGCCGCGTTACCGGCGTCAAATTTCGCAAGTGCCTTCGCGTTTACAACGACGAACACAAGTTCGACCCGATCTTTGACGAAAATGACACGCTTGTTATCCCCTCTGACACGGTGCTGCTTGCCGTCGGGCAGGCACCCAAGCTGTCATTTCTCGAAGACGGCGGCAAAGACGTCGAGCGAATGCGGGGCGATTGGTTAAAGGTCGATCCGTCGAGCCTCGCCACGACCGCTGACGGCGAGGATCGAGACGTCGGGCCGCCCCATCGTGATCATCGCCTCGGGCGCGAGCGGGTCGAGGCTGATGGCGATGCGGCAGCTGGCCTCGGCGGACTTCCGCCACTGCGGATCGCGGCGGATCTCGGCGCGGCGCAGGTAGGCGCGGCCGAGCGCCGCGTGCACGTGGACGCCGCCGGCGCCGGCGTCGCGGATCAGCTCGAGCAGCGCGATCGCGCGATCGACGGACGACTCGTTGTCGCTGCGCGCCGGCTTGATCAACGTCACGGATGAGCACCCGCCGCTGATTCCGGAGGTGGGTGGGGCCACCGGTACGACCTCTGAGACATTCGACAATCGCGGCCGCTGGTTCTACATCGGC
>CAZSOE010000002.1:18623-23710 GCA_964608335.1 uncultured Chloracidobacterium sp. | reverse complement strand
GATCCCGGTCGCCCCGGCAATTACAGTCTGATTGCGCATGGCGGCATCGATCCTTGTGAATGTATCGGCGTGAATGGCCGAATCCGCATCTATGAAGCACAGGATGTCGCCCGCCGCCGCTGCGGCTCCGCCGTTGCGACTTGCCGCGATGCAGCGTTTTCGGACCGTGACCACCTTCGAGCCCATCGACTCGGCTACGTGTGCTGTGAGATCCGTGGACGAATTATCGGCGACTATCACCTCGACCTCGCCGCCATATTTTGCACGTGCGACATCGATCGAGACGAGCAGTCTCGGCAGGAAACGCTCTTCGTTGTAGGCTGGTACTATTATCGAGAATCGAGGGGGCATGTATCCGCGAGCGTGGGAGGGTCTTAATTAGGATATAAGCTCGGAGCCGGAATTGGAAAGAGTTTTATTGGAGTATCGCCAGGTATTCCTTCCACGGACCGACCTCTTCGTCGTAGAGCCGCGCCATGTAACGGACGATCTGGCGGATGTGGTTGAGGTCGTGGACGACCCAGGTCGCAAGAAGCTGCCGGAGAGTGACTTCGCCAAGTGCCGGGTGCGTTCCGGTCAGAACGAGCTGTTCCGGCGTCAACTGCCATCGCACGAGCTTTTCGATATTCGCGCTCCTCAGATAAGCGAATTCCGTCAGCAGATCATTAAGCAATTTGCCCCTCGACCTTTCGAATTGTGCCAGACGGTCGTATTTCTCGAACGTGCGGTTCTCGCCCTGAGCGAGAATGATCTCAGCCCGCGGTATCCAGTCTGTCTCTTCGCCGTGGATCAGGTGGCCGATGACGTCGTATGGCGCCCAGTATTCCTGATCGCCGTGGCTCGCGGTCCATTCCGGAGACAGGTCGGCGAGCATTCGCGAAAGCGTGAAAGGGGTCTGGCGCAGTATTTCGACGGATCGATCGAGATCAAATTTCATACTTGATGCGGATTATACATCCGGTTTTGTTAGAATCTTGCACTTACCGCGATGAAACGACCTCTGATCGCCATCGTCGGCCGGCCCAATGTCGGCAAATCGACGCTCTTCAATCGATTGACGGGCAGCCGAAAGGCCATCGTCGGCGACGAGCCGGGCATCACTCGCGACCGGATATTTGGCGAGGCCGAATGGCTGGGCCGCACGTTTGCGGTGGTCGATACCGGCGGGATCGTGCCGGATGATGAGGCCGTTATCCCTGCGAATATTTTCAAGCAGGCGTCGAATGCTATCAACGAAGCGGCTGCGATCGTCTGGGTCGTCGATTCGCGCGCCGGCGTCACGCCGCTCGATGAGGAGATCGCCGTTCTGCTCCGCGTGACCGGTAAACCGGTGATCATCGCTGCAAACAAGGCGGAGTCGCGAAAGGTAGAGGACGAGGCCCGCGAGTTTCACCGCTTCGGTTTTGAGCTCACACCGGTCTCCGCTGAACACGGCACCGGCATCGGCGATCTTCTCGATGAAGTTATCAAAGTCGCAGCGCCCGAAGGCGGAAACCCGAGCCGTAGCGAGGGTGCCCCACCACCACAAGGCTCGACGGGCACCCTCCCTACCGGTCGGGTTTCCGCCTCTGGTGTTGAACCGCGTGAAGTCGCATTGGCCATCATTGGGCGGCCCAATGTCGGTAAATCCTCTCTGCTCAATAAGTTACTGGGCGAAGAACGCGTTATCGTCTCGCCGATACCGGGCACGACGCGCGACTCGGTCGATACGCATCTGACGGTCGATGACCGCCGCTTCAACATCATCGACACCGCCGGTATTCGCCGCAAGGGAAAAACGATCGAGATGACCGAGAAGCTGTCGGTCGTAATGGCGCGAAAGGCTCTCGAGCGCGCCGACGTCGCGATCCTAGTGATCGACGCCGTCGAGGGCGTGACGAATCTCGACGCGAGCATCGCGGGTTACGCGCTCGATTCGGGCTGTTCGATCATCATTGCCGTAAACAAATGGGATGCGGTCGAGGACAAAGGGACGAACACCATCTACGAATTCGAGCGCGAGCTGCGGCGACAATTGAAATTTCTGGACTGGGCCCCGGTCGTAACGATCTCGGCGCTAACAGGCCAGCGCGTGACGAAAGTGCTGCCGCTTGTCGTTGAGGCTTTCGAGGCAAGGAGCCGGCGTATTCAGACGTCGCAGCTAAATCGCTTCTTCCAGGACGTGATCGCGCAGCCCAAAGGCGGAGCGGCACCGGCGCCGGTCAAAGGCGGCGTCTCGCGGCTAAAGGTCCAGTTCATCGCCCAGGCCGGCATTCGCCCGCCGCTCTTTATCCTTTTCACCTCCGGCGGCAAGGCCGGCCTGCACTTCTCGTATCTGCGGTACCTCGAGAACCAGCTGCGCGAGGAATTCGGCTTCTTCGCAACGCCGATAAAACTCGTCGAGCGGCACAAGCGAAAGTCGGTTGCAGAAGCCCGCACGAAGTAAGGGCTCCGTTCAGGCTGCGACTGGATTGGTCAATAGACCCGCGGACGGGCATTGCGGTGCCCTCACTTCGTGCGGGCTTCTGCAACCGTCGGCTCTGCGTTAAGATTGACTCGAATGGAATCGGCCTTGTTGCTAGCCAGGATCCTGCTCGCCGGTATTTTTGCGCTCGCGGGCATTGCGAAGTTCCTCGACCTGCGTGGCTCCGAGAAGGCGTTCGTCGATCACGGCGTGCCGCGCTCGCTTGCGCTTCCGGGCGCGGTCGGGCTTTCGCTCGTCGAGATCGCGATCGCGGTGCTGCTGTTATCGACCGATACCTCGTGGTACGCGAGCATCGCGGCGCTCGGGCTTCTGGTGCTTTTTATATCGCAGATGTCATTTCACCTGGGGCGGGGGCACACGCCGGATTGCCATTGTTTCGGACAGGTGCACAGCGCTCCGGTCAGCAAGGTGAGCATTCTGCGAAATGTTCTGTTCGCCCTGCCGGCACTCGGGTTGGTGATCTCAGGACCACGCGCCCAGGGGACGGCGTTGACCGACCCGCGACTCGATGTGATGCAATTGATCTTCGGCTCGGCCACCGTCGCACTGTTGGCCGTTGCGGTCGTCAGCCTGAGGAAGATACTCGTTCAGCAGCAGGAGCTCGTAAAACGTGTCGAGCTGATGGAACTGATCGCTCGCGACGGCGCGAGCGTGACACGCGACGACGTCGGGCACCCGCACGAAGGCTTGCCGATAGGAGCTGTCTTCCCTGATTTCGAATTACCTGCGCTCGACGGTGCCGTGACGCAACTCGCCGACCTGAGGGCGGACGGCCTGCCGCACCTTTTCATCTTCGTTAGCCCATCGTGCGGACCGTGTCGCAGTCTGGTTCCCGAATTCGACAAATGGCAACGCGAACTCTCCGGCCGCGTCCGGTTCGTTTTCGTCAGTAGCGGCTCGGCGGACGAGAATCGCGAAAAATTTGGCGGGGGTAAGACCATCCTGCTTCAGCACGACCGGGAGCTGGCCAATCTCGTAAAGGCGCAGTGGACGCCGACGGCGGTGCTCGTGGGCAAAGACGGCCGCGTCGCGAGCCACGCGGCGGCCGGCGATACTGCGATACGGACACTTGTCGAACAGATCGCGCGTGACGGCGTCGAGAGCGAGTTCGCCTTCTTTACCAATGGACACTCACAGCCTTACAAGATCAAGATCGGTGAGCCGGTGCCGGAAATTCGGCTGGCCGATATTAATGGCAGCGAGATCGACGGCGAGTACTTTCGCGGGCGAAAGACCTTGGTCGCGTTCTGGAGCCTTGGATGCGGATATTGCGATCGAATGGCGGAGGAGCTTCGCGATTGGGACCTGGAGCGAGCGGCTGACGACCCGGCGCTCCTGGTGTTTTCCGATGGGGACAAAGCGGAGAATGAAAAGCTCGGCCTACGGTCGCCTATCATTCTCGATGAAGGTCACAAGACCTCTGCCGGCCTGGGTATGTGGGGAACGCCCTCGGCAGTTCTGGTGAACGAGGACGGTGTCATCATTTCGGAGACGGCGATGGGAGCCGACGATATCTGGTCGCTGATCGGCAGGCGAAAATGAACCCGCTCGACTGGAAGGTCTCCGCGACCGATGGCAACGCTCGCGCCGGAGTGTTGACCACGCGGCGTTCGGTGATCGAAACTCCGGTCTTCATGCCCGTCGGTACTCAGGGCGCACTCAAGGGCGTTCGTTTCGAATGGCTCGAGTCGGAACTCGATGCCCGGATCATACTCGCCAACACGTACCATCTTTTTCTTCGCCCCGGCGTCGAGGTCATCAAGGCGTTCGCTTCTGACCGATTCGGGCGGCTTTCAGGTCTTTTCTCTCGCCGATCTGAGAAGACTCACCGAGGACGGAGTCGAATTTCGCTCGCATCTCGACGGCAGTACGCAGTTCCTGTCGCCTGAGGTTTCGATGGACGTGCAGGCCGCGCTTGGGGCTGAGATCGTGATGGCCTTCGACGAGTGCCCACCGGGTGACGCCGGGCACGAAGCGACCAGGAAAAGTCTCGAGCTCACAGCTCGCTGGGCCGCGCGCTCAAAGGCCAGATTTGCTCAACTATCAGAACCGGGAGCGGTAGCGACCGGATTCCGGTCACTCGAACTCCATTCTGGACAATCGGACGAGAATCCGGTCGCCACCGCTCCCGGTTCTGACACTCAGGCGCTTTTTGGGATCATTCAGGGTGCGGGGCATCTGGACCTTCGCGACGAGAGTCTTTCGCGCACGGTCGAGATCGGGTTTGACGGATACGCGATCGGCGGCTTGAGTGTCGGCGAGGAAAAGGCGGTGATGTACGAGGTGCTCGAACACACCGCTCCCCGGATGCCGTCCGACGCGCCGCGATATTTGATGGGCGTAGGAACACCAGAGGACCTGCTTGAGGCGATCGGCCACGGCGTCGATATGTTCGATTGTGTGCTGCCGACACGAAACGGGCGAACCGGCGGCGTCTTCACTTCGCGCGGCCAGATCAATATACGAAATGCCCGTTTTGCGCTGGACGAAGGCCCGCTTGACCCCGATTGCCCGTGCTCGGTATGCCGGCGCTATTCGCGCGGCTACCTTCGGCATCTTTATCAGGCCGGCGAGATGAACGCACCGATCCTGATCTCGCATCACAACGTAGCCTTCTATCTGC
>CAZSOE010000002.1:0-18613 GCA_964608335.1 uncultured Chloracidobacterium sp. | reverse complement strand
CCGTAGAATCATTAACTCAAAGATGAATCTACCAAAAGAAACAAAAACTGAAAATGTATCTGCAAATGATGCGGCAGGCCCGGGCGGCGATCGTTTCGGGGACCTTTGCGGGATTCCGGGCTGAATTCCTCGCGAAACTGGAGGGATCCCAACCCGAACCTGTGTGAAGCAGCCTCAGAAAGTCGTTTGATTAAGCCGAAACAAACGTATATCATTTGCTTTTTGTCTTTAGGGCTGGAAACCGAATGAATATCTACCTTTTGTTTCAGGACGGTGCCGCGGGCGGGGGAAGCTTGCTTATTACTCTCCTTCCGTTCGTTTTCATCTTCGGCATCTTCTACTTTCTCGTGATACTTCCGCAGAAGCGCCAGAAGCAGCAGCTTCAGCAGATGATCGCGGAGCTGAAGATAAACGATGAGGTTGTGACCAACGGCGGCGTCATCGGAAGGATAAAGGAAGTAAAGGAAACGAGTTTTATCATCCAGAGCGCCGAGAAATCGTTTCTGGAGATCGGCAAGACCGCCGTCGTGGGCCGCAAACCCGAATAGCCATTGTTTTAGTATGAAAAGCGACCGTATCTGGTTCAGGACCATTCTTATCGCCCTCATTACACTCGGCGGTATCTATCTCGTCTTCGGCCCGCGCCACCAGCCGACCGCCGCTGACTTTACATGGGAAGGCCTTAAGACAAATCTCGCGAATAACATCAATCTCGGCCTCGACCTCAAGGGCGGCTCGCACCTCGTGATGCGGGTCAAAACGGATGATTACCTGAAAACGCTGACCGAGAACAACGCCCAGGCTGCTCTTTCAGCAGCTAAGGACGCTCAGCTCCCAGTCGGCGATCTTCCGGTGATAACGGCCGAGCCGGGCAACTATGCGATAGCCCTGAATGTCTCGGACGCGTCGCAGACACAGGCGGTGATCGATGAGGTCAAGAAAAAGGTCGACCTCGTCGATTGGACCGAATCGACGAGCGGCAACACGGTCAGATGGTCGCTTCCGGCCCAGGTCCAGGAGGTCTATAAGAGACAGGCGGTGGATCAGGCGATCAAGATCATCGACAGTCGTATCAATGCCTTCGGCGTGAAGGAACCGACGCTGCAGAAGCACGGCGCGGAGTCGTCGGGCCAGATATTGCTGCAGATGCCGGGCGTCGACGACCCCGAGCGGATCAAGGCGCTTGTCGGGGCCGAGTCGAACCTTGCGCTGATGAAGATCGTCAGTCCGCCAAGCCCGGCTAGTGTTGAAACCTACGATAGCGAGGAAAAAGCGAAACAATCGCTGGGCGGCACGATGCCGCAGAACCGCCGCGTTTTGCCGTATGCGGAACGTGATGACGCTCCGGCCAACCCTTCCGCCACGCCCGATCCTAAGAAGCCCAAACAATGGGTGGTTGTCGAGTATCCTCCGATCGTCGACGGCAGCGAGCTTAGGGAGGCGACCGCCGGATCGCGAACAGGCGGCGACCGCGATTTTGAGATCAACTTCGCATTAAAGCCGGCTGGCGCGCAGAAATTCGGCAAGTGGACCGGTGAGAACATAAACAATTACATGGCCGTTGTGCTCAATGGCGAGGTCAAATCGGCGGCCTACATCAAGTCGCAGATATTCGACCAGGGCCAGATCACCGGCCGCTTTACCAAAGAATCGGCCGAGGATCTCGCCCTCACTCTCAAATCGGGCGCCCTTCCGGCAAAGATCGAGTATCAGGAAGAGCGAACCGTCGGGCCGAGCCTAGGTGCGGATTCGATCAGGGCCGGCGTGCAGGCTTCCCTCGGCGGTCTTATTTTCGTGGTCATCTTCATGCTGTTCTACTACCGCGGCTCCGGCGTAAACGCAGTCGTTGCGCTGATCCTGAACATGCTGCTGACCGTAGCCGCGTTGGTGTTGATCAAATCGACGCTTACGCTGCCCGGCATCGCCGGTTTGATCCTCGGCATCGGTATGGCCGTCGATTCGAACGTGCTCATCTTTGAGCGAATTCGTGAGGAACTGCGGGCCGGGAAGCTCGTTCCCTCGGCGGTCGAGATCGGATTCGATCGCGCTTTCATCACGATCATCGACACACACATTACGACGATACTTTCTTCGGCGATACTTTACCTTTATGGTTCGGGTCCGATACGCGGGTTTGCCGTAACGCTGGTCCTCGGGTTGTTGATCAACCTATTTTCGGCCGTATTTGTATCGCGCACGATCTTTATGTGGCTCCTTCAGCGGAGGCCAAAAATGGAGAGCCTTAGCATCTAACGGGAGCCTATTCAACAATGTTTGAGATCTTTAAGAGCATCAATGTAGATTGGATGGGCCTTAGAAAGCCGCTGATCTTTGTTTCGATCGTTGTGCTGCTCGCTGGGCTGGCTTCGGCGATCGGCCGGCAGTTTTCGCCCGGCGGGACCGAAGCGTTCAATTTGGGCGTCGATTTCCAGGGCGGCACGGTCGTTACCGTCAAGTTCCGTAACAAGCCTAACGCCGACGAGATCCGGAATGCCCTTGCCGCCGTCGATATTCACGAGGCGATCATTCAGGATTCGACGGACAAGAAGGACGAGGTCCTGGTCAAGGTGCCGAATCTCGGTGCCCGCGAGGACTGCAAGGATCCCGAGGGCAAAGTGCTTGACGAGGCGGGCCGGTGCGTTGTAAAGAAGGCGCTCGACAGCTTTGGCCCGGAAGCTCCCGGGGCGGCGACCCTCAATGACGACGAAAGCTCCGCCTATAAGATCGTCGGTACCGATGCGGTCGGCCCGATCGCGGGTGCGCAGCTTCGCAATCAGGCCGTAATAGCAACGCTGCTCGGCTGCGTCGGTATTCTGTTGTTCATCGCGTTTCGGTATGACTGGACGTACGCCGCCGGTGCCGTTATTGCCGTGTTTCACGACGTTCTGATCACGCTCGCTTTCTTTTCGATATTTCAGTGGGAAGTTAGCCTTACGGTGCTCGCCGCGCTTTTGACGCTGGTCGGGTTTTCGGTCAACGACTCTATCGTTATCTTCGACCGTATCCGCGAAAACCTAACGCTGCACCGGGGCGAGTCGCTGTATAAGCTGACGAACCAATCGATCAACCAGACGATGTCGCGAACCGTTGTGACGAACGGACTCGTTTTCCTCGCCGTCCTCGCTCTCGTCTTGTTCGGCGGAGAGGTCCTTCGCGGCTTCTCGCTTGCGCTGTTTGTTGGTTCGATCACCGGTACCTATTCGACGATCGCCATTGCGAGCCCGATCGCGATCTGGTGGCAAAGCAAGCTCGGCGACTCGCGCGTCAAGGAAGTTCTCGTCCCGCAGACCGGTCCGAAGCTGGCCTCGTCGGCCCGCCGTTCGGTGACCCGAAGACCGGTCACGCGTTAGCCCTTTTTTAGCAGTGGCGGGCGCGGATTAATCCTTGACTTTCGCGTTATTTGCTTTTAGACTTCATTTCGTTGCTGGTCAATTAATGCTTTGGTTTTCGCTTGTCCCGGGCGTCTCTACGCTGGAAGATTGCGTATAGCGCCTAAAACCAGTAGTTCTCGCACTATTCGGTCTCTGGGGAGATAAGTAAGTAATGCCAGGTTTTTTACCCACGTTGCACGCGGAGCGGTCTTGTTTCGCCGTGACAACCTGGGTTTTTGACAATATCATCATAGTATTCACAGATTTCGTGACCCTTGACCTAGATTTGGCACCGGAAAAAGGGAGGAAGTAAAAGATGTTAGACCAATTAGTTGAATCCAAGAGCCACTCCAGCGAGGACAAGCGACGTGGCGGCTTCATGGTGACGATCCTGATCATCGCTGTGGCCGGCGTGGTGACCGCGTGGGGCGTTGACCTCTGGGGTAAAAACTTCGATATGGGCGCCGGCGACCTGTCGCTTACGACGCTGGTCGCGCCCGTTCCGGTTCCCGAGGAAGAACCGCCGCCAGAACCGGAGAAGAAACAAGAAAAGCAGCCTGATGTGGACGTTCGCAAGGAACTGATCCAGAACATCATGTCGTCACCGGTCAAACCGCCTGATACCATCAGCACAAAGCAGAATCTGACCAAGGAGATGCGGCTCGACCGGATGACCAAGATCGGGTCTACGGATTCGGATACCGGAGCCCGTGTCGATCCGGGCATGGCCCGCACTGTCACCGACGGCGGAACCGGCGGTCTCTCGACCAGCCAGGGCACAAAGGACACGGGTGACGACGAAGGTCCGCCGCCCGAGGTGAAGGCAACGCCGAAGCCTGCCCCCAAGATGGTTTCGATGGGTGTTATCAATGGTAAGGCGACCAGTTTGCCGAAGCCGGCGTATCCCGCCGCGGCCCGCGCAGTTCGGGCTTCAGGTGTCGTCACGGTGCAGGTCGTTATCAGCGAGAGTGGCAGCGTGATCTCGGCGAGCGCCGTGGGCGGCCATCCGCTGCTTCAGCAGGCCGCAGTTGCCGCGGCCCGGCAGGCCCGATTCAGCCCGACACTCCTTTCCGGCCAGCCGGTCAAGGTCTCGGGTGTGATCACCTACAATTTCGTTCCCTAATTGACGGGAATATCGCGGGAGGCTCGGTTTCAACGGCCTCCCGCCGAACTTTCAGTTTCGCAATATCTAGATCTTTTTTGATTTCTTTGGAGGAAAAACCATGACTTTTCTAGGCAGCCTGATCGCAACGGATATTTCGGGCTTTTTCATGCTGTTTACCGGCGGCGAGGTGTCGTTCGGTATCTACGATATCGCAAAGAGTCTGACGATTCCGGGCTGGGGCGTTATCATCACGCTCCTGATCCAGTCGGTCTATATGATCGCCGTTGGCATAGAGCGATGGCTGACTTATAACAAGGCCAAGGCCCAGTCGCGTCAGTACGCACCGAAGGTCGCCCAGGCCCTAAAGAACAGCAACATCGACGAGGCGATCAATATCAGCGACAAACACAAAGATTCGCACCTCGCGATGGTCGTGTCATCGGGTCTCAAAGAGTTCGCGGCGCATCAGGGCGATTCCGAGATCTCGGCCGACGAGATGGAAGCCTCAAAGCGTGCTCTCGAGCGTGCCATCGCGGTCAAGACGGCCGAATTGAAGCGCGGCCTCGCCGGATTGGCGACCGTCGGCTCGACCGCTCCGTTCGTCGGACTGTTCGGAACAGTGGTCGGCATCATCGGTGCGTTCCAGGCCCTTAGAGCCAACGAATCCGCCGGTATCGGCGCGGTCGGCGGAGCTATCGCCGAGGCCCTCGTCGCCACTGCGTTCGGTATTCTCGTGGCCGTGCCTGCCGTGTGGCTGTTCAACTATTTCACAAACAAGGTAACGAGCTTTGGCGTTGAGATGGAGAACTCGGCCTCGGAACTCGTTGACTACTTCATCAAACAGCGTTCCAAGAGCCTGCGCGGCTAAACAGCGTCGGCCCTCGGGTTTGTAGGTAAGGAGAAAGTGCTATGTCGATGAAGATCGGTGGGACCGACGAATATAATTCCGAGATCAATGTGACGCCGATGGTGGACGTCATGCTGGTTTTGCTGATCATCTTTATGATCGTTACGCCGCTGCTCCAGCAGGGCGTGTCGGTCAATCTTCCCCGTGACATGATCAGCCCGGATCCGGACGAGGACATCGCGAAGGACACTTCGGTGATCGTAGCGATCCCGGACAACAGCAACTTCTATATCGGAAAAGAGCAGTATCCGCTCGACGCCCTTGGCGACGTCATCAAACGCCGTATGGAGGGCAAAACGCCGGATAAGCGCATCGTGTATATCAAGAGCGGCGTCGAGGTCGATTATGGCCGCGTCGTTGCCGCGATCGAAACGATACGAAAGCAGGATATAGACAAGATCGGACTCGTGGCCGACAAGAAGAAAGGCGGCGAGGCGGCTCAGTAACATCGGGCCAACTGAGGAGATTGAAGTATGGGAATGTCAACACCTGGTGGGGACGAAGGCGCAACCCCCCACATTAACGTAACTCCGCTGATCGACGTGCTTCTGGTGCTGCTGATCATCTTTATGGTGATCACGCCGCTAAAGCCGAGCCGGTTCGAGGCGAAGGTCCCGGCCGAGCCGAAGGATCAGCAGGACGTGAACGTCAAACCGAATCCGCTCACGCTCGTCGTGGCCATTAACCGCGAGACCAAGCAGGTAACGCTTAATAATGAGCCGTTCGGCGACGTGGCGGACACCGAGAAACTTGGCAACAAGCTGCGCGAGATCTTCCGCGACCGCGAAGCGAACGGCGTTTTCCGCGAGAATACGAACGAGGTCGAAAAGACGCTGTTTATCAAATCGCCGAAAACGGTACGGTATGGCGACGTCGTCAAGGTGATCGACGCGGCAAAGGCGGCCGGCGCACAGCCGATCGGCCTCCAGATCGACGATCTGACAGATTGATTATCGGCGCGAGCCCCTCCCTACTCACGCCGTTTTTGGATGGAGTCAAATGATGCGATTCTCTCGTTTTGGGGTAGTTCTAGCTCTGTTCGGTGTCGTCCTGCTTTCGAGCAGTTGCGGGTACATAAATAGAGTTCTTGCCCGAAAGAACCTGGTCGACGGATCGACCGCGTATAAGGAACGGAAGTTCAAAGATGCCCAGGAGCTGTTCCGGGCGGCGATCGCGCGTGACCCGCGGGGCGAAACGATCGAGGGCAAGATGGCCCAGGTCTTCCTGGCCCGCACTCTCCACTCGGAGTACATAGGGAATCGCAACGCGACTTTCAGCGAAAGCGACTTTATCGGCAGTGATCAATTGGATTTTGCCAACAAGCTTTGGGCCAAGTCGGATCCGCTTTCTGCCTGGCTTTTCGACCAGATCACGCCCAACACAAAAGACATCTATCAGAACTGGAAGGCTCTTAACCCGAGCGGCGGTGATTTTGACGGCATCAAGCGGAAGAACGATCTCAAAAAGTCGTTTTTGAGCAATCTGGCGACCGACATTAACAAGATAATAACGTCGGGGCAGTCGATCTACGATCCTGGTCGTTTCGCCAACGTTAAGCTCTCCGAATTCACGCAGCAGTTCATGGCACAGCAGCCGCAAGGCGACAAGTTGATCAGGCTGAACCGCCTCCTGATGGAAGACGCTTATCCGACGGAGGTCGCCAAGAAACCAAAACCCGAAGACGCGATCGCTGAGTACCAGAAGGCGATGGCACTCGACCCCAACGACCAGAGTTCCTATAAGGCGATCGCCAGCCTCTACGAGAACCTGCAGCGTCAGGACGACTGGCTCAAATGGGTGACCGACCGCTCGCAGAACATGAGCATAAAACCCGAGCAACGGGCCGAGGCTCTTACGTCGCTTGCAGCCAAGAAGAACACCTGTGCCAACGAGATCTCAGACACTGAGGCGACCAAGAAACAGATAACGAAGGACGGCAAGCCGGCATTCCAGTTCGTCAAACCTGCCAGCAACGAGGACTTTGAAAAACTGAAGGCCTGCACCAGCGAGGGAACGGCACTGATCGATCAAGCGGTCGCTCTCGAGCCGGCCGAGGTCAAGAACGCAGGCTCGCTCAATATCGGAGGACTTTCGGATAGCGACTTGCTTGCCAAACAGGACCTGTTGAAGGTGTTCGAGTCGGCGCGTTCATACAAAGCGAGTTTGTTGTTCCAGGCAATGCGCGTTGCCGAGATGGACGGCCGCACGGCGGATCGCGACCGCCTCAAGACCGAGGCCGAAGCCATGCGTAAGAACTATATCGAGCTAAGCGATGTAGTTAAAAAGATCCAGGCCGAGATCGACAAGCGTACGGCCGAAAAGGAGGAGGCCACCAAGGGGGCACAGGCGAATAAGAACGCGAACGCCGCCAACAAGTAACCCGGTTTTTTCTTTCCAACAAGGGTGATGCTCAATTACAATCGGATTGAGCGTCGCCCTTTTTCCATCTCGAATGGGTGAATGGTGAAGGATGGATGGTGAACGGTGAATGGTGAATCGTGAATGAACGGCGGTTTCATCAGTTCGGGGATCGAATCCGCAATTCGTTAGTGCCTAATGATCCGCATAGAGGACATTATCGACACGGTCCGGGAGAACCGTCCCGCTTCGGATGGTGACCTGATAAAGCGCGCCTACCTTTTCTCCGCACTGCATCATAAAGGTCAAACAAGAGCGTCGGGCGAGCCGTATCTCGTTCATCCGCTTGAGGTTGCGTCGATCCTGGCGGAAATGCGGCTCGACGAGGTGAGCGTCTCGACCGGCCTCCTCCACGACGTGGTCGAAGATACGCTCGTCGACCTCGACACTATTCGCGAGTATTTTGGCAACGATATCGCGCTACTGGTCGACGGTCTTACAAAGATCGCGAACATCAGCGACCTTTCGCGCGAAAAGCAGCAAGCCGAGAACGTTCGCAAGATGGTGCTTGCTATGGTCACCGACGTGCGCGTCGTGCTGATCAAGCTGGCGGACCGCCTTCATAACATGCGGACGATGCAATACCTCAAGCCGGAAAAACGGCAGAGGATCTCGCAGGAAACGCTCGACATCTATGCGCCGATCGCCCACCGGCTCGGTATGGGCCGAATGCGAAGCGAACTCGAAGACCTTGCCTTTAAGAACCTCTACGCCGAAGAATACAGACGCCTGTCGAAAGAAGTCGACGCCCGCCGTCCCGAGCTCGAAGCCGCGCTGGAAAAGATCAAGGCCACGATCACCGAGAAGTTGACCGAGAACGAGGTTCCTTTCGTCAGCATTGAAGGGCGCGTCAAACGACTCTATTCGCTCTGGAAAAAACTCAGAAAGCAAAAGATCATGATCGAGCAGGTCTATGACCTGCTCGCGGCGCGGATCATTACCGAGAACGATCGAAAGAACTGCTACCTGGCGATGAGTGTCGTGCATGACATCTGGACGCCAGTACCGGAAAGATTCAAGGATTGGATCGCAATCCCGCGCGACAACCTTTACCAGTCTCTGCATACTTCCGTCATCGGCGACGGCGGCCAGCCCTTCGAGGTCCAGATCCGCACGCAGGAAATGCACCGGATCGCCGAAGAAGGCGTGGCGGCCCACTGGAAGTACAAAGAGCGGGCTCTCGGCCGTTCCGACGACGATTCAGGCCTTGACGAGCTTCGCAAAACGGTCGAGAAACTGCTGCTGCCGCTGGTCGAGGAGACCGAAGATCAGGCCGATTCCGAGGACTTCATCGAGACGCTAAAGCTGGACCTATACCCGAAGGACGTGTATACGTTCACGCCGATGGGCAAGGTCATCCAGCTGCCGCGCGGCTCGACGCCGATCGATTTTGCGTATGCTATCCATTCGGCCATCGGCGATACCTGCACGGGCGCAAAGATCAACGGGCGCATCGTTCCGCTTCGCAGCGAGCTCCAGAACGGCGACGTCGTCGAGATCCTCACCACGCAGAGCGCGCATCCATCGGGCGACTGGCTGAATTACGCGGTTACGTCGCGCGCTCGAAGCCGCATTCGCCATTTCATCTCGCAAAAACAGCGTGCGGATTCGATCGAGATCGGGCGCAAACTGCTCGAGAAAGAGGCCGATAAGTTCCGCGTGTCGCCAAAGAAGTTCCTGACCAATGAATCCGAACTAAAACGTATCGCGAATGACTACGGGCTCAGCCGGCCCGACGACTTGTTTGCGTCTGTCGGGTACGGCAAGACACTGCCGCGCAACGTGCTGGCCAAGTTCCTCGGCGCCGATAAGTTTCGCGAGCTCGATCCCGAGAAGCAGAAGGAGACCAAGCTGAAGAGCGGGTTGAAGGCTGTCAGGAAGTTCGTCGGTTTGGCTGAGGATGCGATCATCGTCCGCGGCGTCGACAATCTCCTGACAACACGCGCGAAATGCTGTAACCCACTGCGTGGCGAGGACATCATCGGGTATATCTCGCTCGGGAAGGGGATAGTCGTCCACAACAAACGGTGCAAGAATGTCGGGCAGCTAATGGTCAACAAGGACAGGATCGTCGAGGTCGAATGGGCCAAGAGCGATAAAGAACAGATCCATTCTGTCCAACTGCTCGCGACGACCGAGAACCGCACCGGGATGCTGGCCGGCATTACCAACGCCATCGCCGATATTAAGACAGGGATCCGCGACGCGCGCGCAAACGTCTCAAAGGACGATATCGGGCTGATCGAGGTCACAGTCGAGGTTTTCGACAAGAAGCACCTGGACAAGGTGGTCGGCGCCATCGAACACGTGCCGGGCGTCATCGCCGTCGAACGGGTCAATGCCTGATTCCTAGCGGTTTCACTTTTCCGGTCTGATTTGCTAGAATTCGCCTTTTGCTTGAACTGTCAGGCAGACGTGTGTTGATGAGAGAAACGGTGACAACCGACAAGGCTCCGGGTGCCATTGGGCCGTATTCGCAGGCTGTAAAGGTCGGCGGAATGGTCTATTGCTCGGGGCAGATACCGATCGACCCTGCGACGGGCGAGTTCGTTTCGGACGCGATCGCGGATCAGACGGAGCAGGTTTTGAGAAATCTCGGCGAGGTGTTGCTGGCCGCCGGCACCGGCCTCGAGAACGTGGTCAAAACGACGGTCTTCCTTGCCGACATGGAAGATTTCGCCGCGATGAACGAGGTTTACGCAAAGGTTTTCAACGAGAACAAACCTGCGCGCGCGACGGTGCAGGCCGCTCGGCTTCCGCGCGATGCTCGGGTCGAGATCGATTGCATCGCCCTTGCGTAAGAGTGACGGCTTTAGCCGTTTTTCCCGCGATCGTTCAGTTACGGGAGAGAAACGCCTAAAGGCGTAACTCTTGCCAAAAGAAAAACGCCCCGATGAACGGGGCGTCGATACAACTCAAGCGGCCGGTTGTAACTCAAATAGTTTCAGGCAGCTTTGACAACTTTTCCCGATTTGATGCACCTGGTGCAGACCTTCATACGCGCATTAGAACCGTTCGCGAGTTTTACACGTACGGGTTGAAGGTTCGGGTTGAATCGCCGCCGGGTCTTGTTGTTGGCGTGTGAAACGTTGTTTCCGAATTGCGGGCCTTTTCCGCAGATGTCGCAGCGTTGTGCCATAGTAACGGTCTCGAGTTGTTCAAAACTCGAAACGATTTTTATACCAAAAGAGTGAGTGCCAGTCAAGTAACTGGCCTTCGGAGTGAACAAAATTGAGTAGAGATAGAGTGCAAATGCGAAGAATATCGATAATTCTCGGTGTTTTGGTGGCGGCTTCTGCGGTTCTCAGCGGTTGCGGCAGCGGGTCCGCAAACAGTTCGACAACCGGCGCGACCGACCCCAACGAGACCGCGGCCAGGGTCAACGGGAAGGTCATCACGATGGAAGAGGTCGAGCGCGCCATGAAACAGCAGGCGCAGGGGCAAGACGCCCGTATGTCGCCGCTCGAGCTTGCCGGAGCGCGGCTTCAGGTGCTTCAAAGCCTGATCGAACAGGAGGTCATGTTCCAGAAGGCCGAAAAAGAGAACCTCGTCCCGACCGACGAAGAGATAACGACCGAGATCAACAAGCGTAAGGTTGAGAGCCGCTTGTCGGCCGAAGAGTTTGATAAGCAAATGAAGCAGGCGGGGCTCGACGAGAAGTCGCTGCGCGACACCGTAAAGAAAGGTATCGCGATCCAGAAGCTGGTCGAAAAGGTAACCGGCCGCGTTGAGACGCCGAAGGATAACGAGATCGAGAACTTCTTCAAGAGCAATCCTGAGATGTTTATCAAAAAGCGCGGCGTGCGGCTTGCGGCGATCGTTGTCGATCCGGCTGATGGCGGTCAGGGCGACACGACGCGGAACGAGGCCGAGGCCGAACAGAAGGTAAAGGAGATCCTCACGAAAGTCGCGATGCCTGCCAGCGATTTTGCGGCGATCGCACGCGAGTATAGCGAGGACGCGAGCAAGTTCCAGGGCGGCGATCTCGGTTATATCAGTGAACAGGAATTGAAACAGACGTTCGGCGAGCAGGTCGGCGGTGCGTTCATGAACCCGCAGTTCGAGGTCGGTCGGATCACGAACGCCATCCCGCTCAACGGCAAACGCTACATCTTCAAGCTGCAGGAGCGCGTCGAGAAGGACGAGAATCTCACGCTCGACAGCCCCAATGTTCGTCCGCAGATCAACCAACTGCTCGTGGATAACCGCAAGCAGCTCCTCGCGGCTTCGTATCAAGCGATCGCGATGAACGAAGCCAAGGTCGAGAATCTTCTTGCTCAAAAGGTTGTCGCCAACCCTAACGAGCTGAGCGGAGCACGTCCAGCGGGTGCGGCGACTGCGCCGCCCGCGACGAATACCGCACCGGCGGCCAATACCGCGGCGAACTCGAATTCGGCAACTTCCAGTTCGAACGCGCGGCCCGCCGCGAATACGGCTGCGAACGCGACCAAGCCGTAAAGAAAGTCCAAAGGGTGAAAAGGTGAAAGAGCGAAAAGGAGCCGAGACGCTCCTTTCTCCCTCTTTCACTTTTTCACCTTTCCACTCTTCAAATGCTTTTTAGACTTTCGGACATCGCAAAGACCTACGGCGGACACGAGGTGCTGCGCGGGGTTTCGTTCCAGGTGAATCCCGGCGACAAGATCGGCCTTGTGGGCCGCAACGGTGCAGGCAAGACGACGCTTTTCCGGATATTGACCGGCGAAGAGTCGGCCGATTCTGGTGAGGTGATACTGGCCGGCGGTGTGAAGTTCGGTCTGCTTGAACAGCAGGTTGGTTTCGCGCCGGATGAGACCGTCCATACCGCCGCGTTGTCGGCGTTCAGTCGAATTCACGATATCGAGGCCGAGATGCGCCGCCTCGAGAAACGGATGGAGACCGATCACTCATCGGCGGTGCTCGACCATTACGCCGAGCTGCAGACAGAGTTTGAGCGATCGGACGGATTCTCCTACGCCGCGCGCGCCGAGGCCGTGCTGCTAGGCGTCGGCTTTGCGACCGACCAATGGTCGATGGAAACCTCAACGCTTTCGGGCGGTCAGCGCAACCGGCTCGGGATGGCGCGGCTGCTGCTTTCCGACGGCGATGTGATGCTGCTCGACGAGCCGACCAATCATCTGGACGTAAACGCCGTTGAATGGCTCGAAGAATATCTTCAGTCGGCGGATCGCGCGTATGTTGTGATCAGCCATGACCGTTACTTTCTCGATCGGACGGCAAATCGCATCGTCGAACTCGACAATGGCCGTGCCGTCAGCTACCGCGGAAATTATTCCAAATATCTCGAAGAGCGCGAGATACGCCGCGAGCAGCAGCAGCGCGAATATGACAACCAGCAGGCGATGATCGCCAAAACCCAGGAGTTCATCCGCCGGAACCTCGAGGGGCAAAAGACCAAGCAGGCCAAATCGCGTCGCAACATGCTCGAACGCCTCGAGCGTCTTGACCCGGTGAAGAGCGAAAAGCACGGCGGCAATTTCAATTTGAAGAAGGTCGAACGTGCGGGCAACAACGTGCTCGCGACCGAGGAGTTGGCGATCGGTTACGGCGAGACGGCCCTGGCGCGCGACATCGACGTGTCACTGCACCGCGGCGGCGTGCTCGGCGTCATCGGTGGCAATGGCACGGGAAAGACGACATTCCTTCGAACGCTCATCGGTGAATTGCGGCCGATCGCCGGTCAGGTCGCGTGGGGCACAAGGACGAACATCGGCTACTACTCGCAGACGCTGACCGACCTGCATGACGGCAACGATGTAGTGAACGAGCTTCGGCGCGTCGCACCGATGGCCGAGAGCGGCGAGCTGCGGTCGTTCCTGGCGCGCTTTCTATTCTTTGGCGACGAGGTGGAAAAAAAGGTCCGCGACCTGTCGGGCGGCGAGAAGGGCCGCCTCGCGCTCGCTAAGCTGATCTACTCGAAGAAGAACGTGTTGGTGCTCGACGAGCCGACCAATCACCTCGACATTCCGGCGCGTGAAGCGCTCGAATCGGCGCTCGAAGAATATCCGGGCACGATCGTCGCCGTGAGTCACGACCGTTTCTTTCTCGACCGGCTCGCCAGCCACATACTTTCGTTCGAAGCGGACGGCGCCGTTCTCGAACGCGAGGGCAACTATACCGAGTTTCACGATTGGCGCGACGCCATGCGCCATACGCGGCCCGAAGTGATCTCCCGTGAATCGCCCGCCCCGGCATCATCCGAATCCGTCACCAAAAAAACGACTCTCAGTAAGAACGAGCAGCAGCGGCTGCAGACACGCCTCACCGAGATCGAAGATCTGATCCCGCAGCTCGAAGCGTCGGTCGAGGGGCTTACGCTCACGCTCAGCACTCCGGACGTCGCGGCCGACGCCGCGAAGTTCAACTCGGTGAGCAATGACGTGGCTCAAACCGAATCACGCATCCGGGCTCTTTACGACGAGTGGACAGAGATCTCCGCAACCCTCGCCTAACGCACCCGCGATCTGTCATTAAAAACGCACTGGCGGTGTTATCTTTTTGAAACTTCTGTCATTCCGACATCGTGACAGAAGTACCACCGTTTTTTTGGTAAACTTTCGGTGGTTTCCTCCTAAGGCTCTGCTGGCAGGCAGGGCCTTTGGCTTTGCGGTCGACGCGAGGTCCTAAGATTCAAGTCTGTAGTTCGGAGCTTCTTTGGTGATGATCACGTCGTGAACGTGAGATTCCCGCAAGGCGGCAGAGGTGATGCGGACGAACTTGGCGTTCGATTGAAGATCGCCGATCGTCCTACAGCCCGTGTAGCCCATCCCCGAACGCAGACCGCCGCCCAACTGCGTGACCATGTCGGCGACGGTTCCTTTGTATGCGACGCGGCCTTCGATGCCTTCGGGAATGTATTTCGAGTCGCCGACCGTGCCTTCCTGTGCATAACGGTCGCTCGACCCGGCACGCATCGCACCGATCGAGCCCATGCCGCGATAAGTTTTGAAGTTTCGACCCTGAAAGAGGATCACCTCGCCCGGAGCCTCTTCCGTGCCCGCGAACAACGAACCTATCATCACGCTGTCGGCCCCGGCGGCGATCGCCTTGGCGATATCACCTGAGAACTTGACCCCGCCGTCGGCGATGACCGGAACGCCCGTTCCCTGGGCCGCGCCGACGCAATCGACGATCGCCGTTATCTGCGGAACCCCGGCACCCGTGACCACGCGTGTCGTGCATATCGAGCCAGGTCCTATACCGATCTTTACCGCGTCGACGCCGGCGTCGATCAACGCCTTGGTGCCTTCGGCGGTCGCGACATTGCCCGCGACGACCTCGATCGCGGGGAAATTCGATTTCACCTGTTCGACAGCCTTCACGACCCGCGAGCTGTGACCATGGGCAGTGTCGATCACGATCGCATCGGCACGCGCTTCGACGAGCGCGGCGGCGCGTTCCAGATAATCACCCGTCGCGCCGATCGCCGCGGCACAGCGGAGCCGTCCCAGATCGTCCTTTGCCGCAACGGGGAAGTTGATCGCCTTCTGAATGTCTTTGACCGTAATAAGACCTTTTAGATGGCCATTGTCGTCGACGACGAGCAGTTTTTCGATGCGGTGCTTTTGGAGTTTTACCTTTGCGTCGTCAAGCGTCGTTCCGACCGGGACGGTCACGAGCGGCTGTGGAGTCATCACTTCAGAAACGGGAATGTCGAACCTCGTCTCAAAACGCAGGTCGCGATTGGTGATTATGCCGACCAGTAAACCGTTCTCGTCGGTAACTGGAACGCCGCTGATCTTATAACGGCCCATTATCGCCAGCGCGTCTGATACGAGGGCCTTTTGTTTGATCGTCACCGGGTCGACGATCATCCCCGATTCGCTTCGCTTTACCTTATCAACCTCTTCGGCCTGCTGAGCGATCGCAAAGTTCTTGTGAATCACGCCGATCCCGCCCTGCTGTGCGAGCGCTATTGCCAGAGCGGCCTCGGTGACCGTGTCCATTGCCGAGGAGCAAAGCGGTATGTTCAGCTCGATGTTTCGGGTGAATCGCGTGCGGGTCTGGGCCTCGGAAGGAAGGATCTGAGAGTACGACGGAACCAGCAGAACGTCGTCAAAAGTAAGGCCTTCGTTGATCGCGGTGATTTCCATATTTAATGATACACCTCGATCCGACGGATGCCAAAAGGCCGTCTGCGTCTGGACGTGACCGTGTTCTCTAGGGTTGTGTCGCGGCCGGGCGCGGCGTGGCGGTCGTCGGACGTGGAGTGTCGGCCGGTCGATTGGCCGGTGCCGCGTTCGCGGCATTTGCGGCCGGGGTAGTGCGCGGAGGGAGGTTGCGTGCAGGAGTTGCAGGATTAGCGGCGGGAGCTGTGTTGGTATTTGCGTCCGCCGCGACGTTCGGCACTTCGGTCGAGATCGCTCCGCTCGTCCAGATCTGCGTGAGAGTTTCTCTGTTGATCGTGAATTCGATCCGCTGCTTGTTGGTCGATGCCGGCAAAGGCTCGGCCGGCAAGGTGATCGAGCGGCCGTTTATGCTGAGCGTTAGGTTCTGCGCGTTCCAGCGGTTGTAGCTGAGCGTGAGCGTTTCTTTCGGCTCGAATGTCTCCGATGTTCCGGGCGCGAGATTCTTGTCGACCCGGTTTCCGTCACTCAGGGCGAGTATTCGAACCGGTGCCGATGCACGAAGCTCAACCTTCAGGTTTGACATCTCCGGCTGCCCGGGCACGGGCGCTGTGTTTGCGGCCGGAGACGGTTCCGTACCGCCCGGCGTGACTGTCGTGTTGGCGGGCGGCGAACCTGCTGTGACCGGCGGCTCGGCCGGTTGCTGTAAGTAATTGACCAGAAAGAGGATGCCGCCCGTCATCAAGGCCAGGATCACGGCCGCGATAATGATCGTCGGCACCATCGACCCCGACGTAAGGTCGTCGGTCAGGACTTCGGGTTTATAAAGCTTGAGTTCGTCCGGCTGTGGCGCGATCTGCTGGTCGAGCAGGTGAGTGTAGTCGATCAACGCTTCCTGTTCGTTCATACCAACGAACTTTGCGTAGCTCTTGACGAATCCTTTGTTAAAGATGCCGCCGGGAAGTATGCGGTAATCGTTGTTCTCGATCGACTCGAGATACAGTGGCGAGATGCGCGTCTGTTCGGAGACCTCGCTAAGTGTAAAACCACGGTCCTCGCGGGCTTGCCGCAATTTTTCTCCGAGAGTCAACGACATTTTTGGGTTTCGGCGGACGCGCGAAAAATGTGACCCGGACGCTGGTCTTCGCACTTGAAATATAGCTTTCCTGTCGTCACAATGTCAATGGACTTACACCCTCGTCAAAGGCCTGCGACTTGGGCATTCGGCAGACTTATATTACTATCTGAACAGACTTCCTTAGGAGACGAACGACCCATGACACTAGAAGCCCTCGGTATGGTCGAGACAAAAGGCTTTGTAGGGGCAGTAGAGGCTGCCGATGCAATGGTAAAGGCGGCAAACGTTAGGCTTATCGGTAAGGAATATATCGGCGCCGGGTACGTTACCATCTTCGTCCGCGGGGATGTCGGCGCCGTGAAGGCCGCAACTGACGCAGGGGCCGCCGCCGCGCGCCGCGTCGGCGAACTGATCAGCGTCCACGTCATTCCGCGCCCGCACGGCGAGGTCGAGCGTGTGCTTCCGAAAGGCGGTCAAACCGGTTACAGTCCCGACGAGAAAGCGATTCAGGGCGGAGGCGGAAAACAGCTCGGTGCCGGAAACGCCGAGGCCAGCGCGACCGGCGCAGGCACAGCGAACAAGGTGAAGAGTCGCTGATGTAGGCCCAGACCGGCGCGCTCACCGGCGGTAATTCCACAAAATGGGTGACAAAGATCTGATCGCTCAACAGCAGGCACGCGACGCGGTAGAGGCCGCGTCGTTTGCCTTTCAGACCGTCGCCGGATTCGATCAGGCAAAGATCGATTCTATCTGCGAGGCGATGGCCGGCGTTGCTCTTGCGGAGTCGGGCCGTTTGGGTAAGCTTGCCAATGAAGAGACCGGCTACGGAAAGGCCGAGGACAAACGCGAAAAGAACCGCTTTGCCGCCGAAGACGTGTGGAAGGCCTTTCGCGGCCTAAAAACAGTCGGCGTGATCAGTGACGACGGCAATGTCGTCGAAATAGCGAGCCCGCGCGGGGTTGTGGCAGCGATTATCCCGTCGACAAACCCGACCTCGACCGCCATCTTCAAGATCATCATCGCGATCAAATCGCGAAATACTATCGTGCTTTCGCCTCACCCATCGGCCGCCGGCTGCATTGCCGAAACGGCCCGCGTTATGCGCGATGTCGCTATGAACGCCGGCTTGCCCGAGAACGCGATCATTTGCCTGACCAACTCGACCATCGAAGGCACCGAAGCGCTGATGCGGCACAAGAAGACGGCCGTTATCCTGGCGACCGGAGGCATTGGGCTGGTTCGAGCGGCTTATTCATCCGGCAAACCGGCGTTCGGCGTCGGGCCCGGGAACGTGCCGGTGTTTATCGAGCGGACGGCAAACGTCGAGAAAGCCGTCGCCGATGTCCTGACGGGTACGTGCTTTGACAACGGTACGATCTGCGCGTCCGAGCAGTCGGTCGTTTGCGATAAGCCGATCGAGCAGGCAGTTCGTGAGCAGTTCGTCGCTCAGGGCGGCCACTTCCTGAACGACGCTGATGCCGCCGCTGTCGCGAAGGTCTTGGTGACGCCGCAGGGAGGCCTGAATCCGGGAATAGTCGGCAAGTCGGCGCAGTTCATCGCCGACAAGGCTGGAATATCCATCCCCGAAGGCACGCGCTGTCTGCTTGCGGACTGCGCCGGCGTAGGCCGCGATTTTCCGTGGTCGATCGAGAAGCTGTCGCCGACACTTGC
>CAZSOE010000001.1:0-25717 GCA_964608335.1 uncultured Chloracidobacterium sp. | reverse complement strand
AGAGGCCTTTGAGCTGCAGCAGCAGGTTGTTTTGGTTCGTAGCAAACGATAGGCCGTCCTCCATCGTGATCAACTGCTTTTCGATCATCTCGCGAATGACCGTGTCAAAATCCTGCATGCCGTCGATCTCGCCGTCGCGTATCGCGTCGAGCAAGGTCTTGCCTTCCTGCTCGCCCTTCTCGATGTATTCGCGCGTACGCGGGTTCGATCTAAGGATCTCGACCGCGGCTATGCGTCCTCGCCCGTCGGCGGTCGGAATAAGACGCTGTGAGACGATGTAACGAAACGTCTGCGCAAGTCGCGTGCGGATGACCCGCTCTTCATTCTTTGGATAAAGTCCGATGATGCGGTCGATCGTTTTGGAGGCATCGATCGTATGAAGTGTCGATAGAACCAGATGGCCTGTCTCGGCCGCCTCGAGGGCTATCTCTGCGGTTTCGAGGTCGCGCATCTCGCCGACCAGTATTACCTTCGGCGCCTGTCGCAACGCGGCTCGCAGCGCCGACGCAAAATCTTTAGTATCAGCGCCGACCTCGCGCTGATTGATCGTCGATCTCTTGTGTGAGTGAAGAAACTCTATCGGGTCTTCGATGGTGACGATGTGATACGCCTTCGTTTCGTTAATCCGGTCGATGATAGCCGCCAAAGTCGAGCTCTTACCCGACCCGGTGGGACCGGTCAGGAGAACTACGCCGTTGCGGATGTCTGCGATCTCCGCGAGCTGCGGCGGCAAGCGAAGCGCATCGAACGTTGGAATGTCGTGCGGGATCACACGCATCACGATCGAGTACGAATTGCGCTGCTGAAAAATGTTGACGCGAAACCGGCATTTGCCCGGCAGGGCGTAGCTGAGATCGGCGGTGCGAAACTTAACGAGATGCGCGCCTGCGTCAGGGTTATCGCGGATCAACGACATCGCTATCATTTCGGTCTGAAACGCTGACAGTTTCCCGAGGCCCAGCGGCGATGTCGGATATAGAACACCGTTGATCTCAACCTGCGGCTTCTGATTGCACGAGAAGTTAAGGTCGCTGACGTTCTCGGACGTGAGCAGCATCTGCTCAATAATGGGCGCTATGTCGAGCAAGCTCATTTAGGATCTCTTCTCCGGAGGGTGGTGGACGCGAGAGAGGGAAAGGCACCGGACGTTCGCGAAAACGCCCATTCACTGATAATTATCGGCTATTGCCGAGACCAAATGCAAGCAATTTTTAACTGTTATCAACGTCGTTGATCTGACAAATCGCGGCCGAGAGTGCGGCCAACCGTGCGCTGATTCTGTCTGGTTCTGCGACTAAAGCCCCGATCATCGCAGCCGAGTCCGCTCCGCATTTGAGAACAGATGCAAGGGACCCGGCGTCGATCCCTCCGATCGCTACGAGAGGCCGGTTTCCGGCTGCCAGACGGGCGGCACGAAGGCCGTCGAGACCGACCACGGCGTCGGGATCTGATTTTGTCGTGGTCGCGAAGATCGGTCCGACGGCTACGTAGTCAAGCGGAAGATCGGCCGCGGCGGCGAGCTGGTCGATCGAATGTGTTGAAAAACCAATGATACTGCGGGGCCCAAGTACGGCCCGGGCGGCAGCTACCGGCATGTCATCCTGGCCAAGATGGACGCCGTCCGCTCCGACGGCCAGGGCGATGTCCACGCGGTCGTTTATGATCAACCTGACACCGCGTCTGTCGGCAACATCGCGCGCCGCGAGCGCTGCTTCGTAAAACGCGCGCGGCGACAGATGTTTTTCGCGAAGCTGCACGAGCGTAGCTCCGCCCAATGCGAGACGCTCGACTTGTTCTGCGTGCGTCAGACCCGACAGACTCGTGTCGGTTATCGGATATATGGCGGGAAGCTTGAGGTCCAACTAGTAGATCGCCTTCATCATCAAGAAGCAGTCTTCGCCGTTGCTGTAGTAACGCCCGATGCGCTGAACGATCACGTAGCCAAAGCTGCGGTAAAGGTCGCGGGCGGTGGTGTTGGCGACACGCACCTCGAGCATGATCGTGCCTACATCTCGAGCGCGAAGCGCGTCCTCGATGTGTGCGAGCAGCAGACGCGCAACCCCTCGCCTTCGGTGTTCAGGCGCGACGCCGATGGTCGTAAGATGCGCGGCATTATTATCGTTTACCATCACGAAAACAAACCCGACCATTTCTCCCACTGGTGTCGTTATCTGATAGCTGATCGTACGCGGTTCCTTCAGCAAATAATCGAAGGTGTACTTCGTGTAGTTGTCACCGTTGCGGAAGCAGCGAATGTTAAGGCGGAGCACTTCAGAGAGATGGTCCCGCGTAAGCGGCCTGATGTCGTAAGTCGTCGCGGGGGCAGGCACGACGATCTCGGGCTCAACCACGAACGTCGGGACAAACAAACTCCTGATGGTCTCGAGAACTGCCACGTCTATTCGATCAGCATGCAGTCGCCATAGCTGTAGAAGCGGTAACCGTCCGCAACCGCACGCCTGTATGCCCTCATTATAAGGTCGTGGCCGCCGAATGTGGAAGTAAGTATGAGGAGCGAACTCCGCGGCAGGTGAAAATTGGTCAGAAGCGAATCGACCGCACGAAAGCGGTAGCCGGGTGTGATCGTAAGGTCGGCAGTATGCCCGCCCGCGGTGAAGCGGCCGAATCGAAGGAGGTTCGATTCGAGTGCACGGGTGGTCGTCGTGCCGACGGCTACGATCCGTCGCGCGCCGGCGCGTCCCTCGTTCAACCTTGCAGCCGCAGCCTCGTCAATTCGGAAACTTTCGGCCGCCACCGCATGTCGCGAAATATCGTCGACGCGTACCGGCTCGAACGTTCCATAACCGACATGCAGTGTGATCTCGATCACATCAACACCGCGGTCTCTAGCCGCAGCTAAGACTTCTGGCGTAAAGTGCAGTCCGGCGGTCGGCGCGGCTATCGAACCGCGGTTTGCTGCGTATATCGTTTGATAGCGGTCGCGGTCGTCGTCTTGTTGGTCCGGGTCGCGGCGAATGTATGGCGGCAGCGGCGTTCGGCCGGTAGCATCGATGACGGTGCTAAGGTCGCCATCGCAGAGAAACTGGATAAGGACCGCGCCACTTGGTGTTCGTTCGACCATTTCACCCGAGAGGTGATCGCCAAAGACGACTGTTTTTCCCGGCTTCAGCCGTTTTGCGGGACGAGCGAGCGCCTCCCATATGTTGTCGCCGCGGTCGGCTACGAGGAATATCTCGACCTTTCCCCCGGTCTCCGTTCGGCCGAGAAGGCGCGCGGGAAAGACACGAGTGTCGTTGAGGACGAGCAGATCGTCCGCTCGCAGCAGCTCGGGCAGCTCCGAGAACCGTCGATCGATGATCGCGCCGCTGTGCCGATTGACGACCATCATCCGCGATGCGTCGCGATGCTCGAGCGGCTGCTGGGCTATCAATTCCCCCGGCAGTTCGTAGTCAAGATCTGAGAGGTTCACCTTAGGTGAATTATAAACAAAGAAAACGGCACACCCACGAAGTGTGCCGAAGCCTCTTTGATCGGTTCGTTGTGGTGCCGGAGGTCGGACTCGAACCGACATGGGAAGTGAATCCCGCCAGATTTTGAGTCTGGTGCGTATACCAATTTCGCCACTCCGGCGGCGAATTTACGATGATACGCCGCCGGAAGTGACGTGGTCAAGGCGGTTCCTCGTCACGGGAGGGCGCCGTCGGGCCGACGGCTATTTAGTGAAATCGAGGCCGCCTGATCTCGACGCCGGCCGGGACAAACACGCGATTTAGCAGGTCCACGGCCCCGGTGACAACCCTTCGCTCAAAGAGGCGGACCGGGCCCGGTCGCGCCGATGACACTTCGCCGGCGTGCGGCCCGACCGCGGCCGGCAGCACGCACATCATCCCCGTAAAGACCATGCCGAACGCGATGAAGCCAAAAACAACCAGTGCGAACATCGAGAGCGAACCTGCCAGCCAAACGGCGGCGAGCACGGCGGCGTAGAGCATCCACAAACGAGCATAGAATCTGGGCGACATACGTAAAATGACCTCCGCTGAAGATAGGCCCAAGGGCCATTGCCGCTCATCTTCGCAAAAGGCGTGCCGCGGATAAATGCACTATTTCCAAGGCTCCGCGGAGATGTGCCTGTGGAAAAACTCGCGCGCCCGCAGATTTTTTTCGCGTTTTTCGTTTGTCTCTCAGGCCACGGCCGCCATACGCATTTCTTTGAATGCGAGGAGCAGGCCCCGCGGCTCGATGAACCTGATAAGTGTCTGTGTTCCGTCGAGTTCTTCGATGCTCACTACGTCACGATGGGCTTCGGTTCCAGCAAAAAGCGAGACGCGCACCGGTTGTCGGAGCGTGTGGGTCTGATGAGCTTCGGCGCTTAGTCCAATCGATATCTCGATCCCGGGCTTTCCATTGGCCTTTGCGGCGGTAACACCGTTGAGCGCTAGCCCCTCCGTGAGGACCTGTCCACCCACATCGGAGTTCAGGATCTCTATCGCGGTCTTCCAGCCATAGCGATACCTGCTAAGCTCCTCAAAAAAACGCGGCCATTCCTTATCGTCAATCGCGTAATTCATTATTCCTCCCTGTCGCCGGAGAAGCGCGACGATGGGCTGTCGGTAAGGATACCCGGAATAAAGGTTAATCAAATTCTGTGCCAGTGCATTGAACGTGAGAGCCGGGTGTGGGGATCGGCGCAAAGTTTATGGAAGATCACGATTCGTCAGCCGACCCGAGCGCTTCGGCGATCGAGCTGAGTAGCTTCTCCGCGGTAAATGGCTTGGCAAGAAAAGCCTTGACGCCTGTAGTCTCGAGCTCGACCGACTGAGCTTCGTTGACGAGGCCGCTCATGGCAATGATCGGGATGGCCGGGTCGAGACGCTTTAGAGCGCGGACGAGGGCCAGGCCATCCATATGCGGCATTGCCATGTCGGTAAGCACTGCCTTCACAGCGCCGCGTTCTTCGGCAAATACGGCGAGGGCCTCTGCTCCATCGGCCGCAGTCGCCACTGAATAGCCGAACTGTGTAAGCGTTGCTTCGGCAGCATCCCTAATATTCTCCTCGTCATCGACGACGAGCACCATCTCGCCCCTCCCCCGCGGAAGCGCCGCGGCCGACCCGGAGACGGCCGGTTGGTGGCCAGTGTCGGCGGTGGGGAGGTAAACAGAAAACCGCGAGCCCTTTCCCGCTTCGGAATACACATTTATGAAACCGCCGTGGCTCTTGACGATCGTCATGGTCGTCGCCAGGCCGAGACCTGTTCCTTCACCCACATCCTTGGTGGTAAAGAACGGGTCGAAGATGCGCTTGACCACATCGTGTGACATTCCGACACCCGAATCGGTTATCGTCAGGAGGACATAATTACCGGGAAGCGCATCGATATTCATCCTCGCATAGTTGTCATCGACCGTCGTGTTCGCCGCCGATATGCTCAGGCGGCCGCCGCCGGGCATCGCATCACGCGCATTGATACACACGTTCATCAACACCTGATGGATCTGTGTCGGATCGGCCGAGATCGTCCAGAGTTCAGGTTCGATCTCGAAATCGAGTGTGATCGAGCGCGGGAGAGTTTCTTTTAGCACGCCTATGAGTTCCTTGATGAGGTGTTTCAGCTGGACCGGGATCCGTTCACCAGTCATGCCGCGTGCGAAGGTTAGCACCTGTTTGATGAGATCGGCCCCGCGTTCTGAGTTCTCCTTGATCATCTTCAGCCAGCGGGCCGTTCCGGGGTCCGGGTCTTGAAGACGGAGCATGTCGACGGCCATCATTATCGGCGAAAGGATGTTGTTCAGGTCGTGCGCGATCCCGCCGGCCAATGTACCGATCGATTCCATTCGCTGGGCCCGCAGGAGATGCTCTTCAGCGCGTTTCTGTTCCGTAACGTCTGTGTTGATGATCAGAAAGTAGTCCGGCTCGCCCTTTTCGTTGCGGACGAGCGTCCAGCGGGTCTCGACGATCAGCCTCTCGCCGCCGCGCCTTGCCTGGCGGACCTCAGTCTTCCACTCGTCCAAAGTCTCAAGCGCCGAACGAACCGCCTCAACGTCCCGTCGGTCGCCCCCGTTCACCAGGTCCGCGATGTGTCGGCCAAAAGCCTCAGCCGAGGGCCAGCCGTACATTCTTTCAGCGCCTTTGTTCCAATAGAGAACCTGAAAGTTCAGGTCACAAACGAGGATGGCGTCCTGCGCCTTGTCGAGCAGCGATGCCTGCTGACGGATCCGCTCTTCTGCGAGCTTTCTCTGCGTTATTTCGTACCGGATCGCGACGTACTGGAACGGCTTGCCCCGCTCGTCAACGAACGGAACGATGGTCGTATCGACCCAGTAGATCGCTCCGTCCTTCGCCCGGTTGCGGAGTTCGCCACGCCAAACCTGACCGCGCGCGATCGTCGTCCACAGTTCACGGATAAACTCCTTTGGATGATATGCGGAATTGATGATCCGGTGGTCCTGACCGATCAGCTCGTCACGAGAGTATTTTGATATTTCGCAGAACTTGTCGTTGATGTATGTGATGCGACCTGTCTGGTCGGTCACTGCCACAATAGCCGATTGGTCGAGCGCGAACTTGAGGTCAGACAACTCCTTGAAAACTTCCTTGCCGACTCCCGCCGAGTGAGCCGCCTCAATTTCTGCACCGTCGGTCATTTCGTTTCAGTCCCATGAGGCTCGAACCCGCCTTTCCGCAGCTTATAACGGAGCTGGTCGCGTGAAATATCGAGGAGTTTCGCCGCGCGCGTGAGGTTGCCGCCCTCGCGGTCGAAGGCCTGTTTTGCGAGTTCAAACTCGACCGTCTCGAGCGATACGCCGCCGGCCGGAAGCGATAGGGCCGAATCGCCGGTCCCGACTGTTCGCGAGCCGCCAAGCATGTCGGCGGGCATGTGCGCTGCGGTTACGAGCTTGCCGTCCTCGAGAATCGAGGCACGCTCGATCACATTCTTTAGCTCGCGTACGTTCCCCGGCCAATCGTAAGTTCTGAACAGCTTTTGAACCTCCGGCGAAAGATCGCCGAGCACGCGCGTCGGGCGCTTCTGATTCGCTTTCTCAATGTAGTACCGGGCAAGCAGAAGTACGTCGTCACCGCGCTCGCGAAGCGGCGGAATGTCCACCTGGATCACCGAAAGGCGAAAGTAGAGATCGAGACGAAAGTTTCCCGCCTCGCTTTCGCGTTTCAGGTTCCTGTTTGAAGCAGCGATGATCCGCGCGTCGTACTTGATATCTTTCAGACCGCCGACGCGTCGGAACTCACCCTCCTCGAGCACGCGAAGAAGTTTCGCCTGAAGAGCGAGTTCCATCTCGCCGATCTCGTCCAGAAAGATCGTCCCGCCGTGGGCCTGTTCGAACAATCCTTCTTTCCTCGATTTCGCGTCGGTAAACGCGCCCTTTTCGTAGCCAAAGAGTTCGGATTCGATCAAACTGGCTGGCAGGGCCGCGCAGTTGATAGCAAGATAGGGCCGGTCGGCGCGATCGGAGGCGAAGTGTATCGCCCGCGCGAAAAGGTCCTTGCCGGTGCCCGTCTCGCCGTTCAGCAAGATCGATGAGACATCCGATTCGGCAACGCGGCGCGCAAGGTCTATCGCTTTCTGCATCGCGGCAGACTCGCCGATGATCTCGTCAAAACTAAAACCGCGCTTTCTCTCGCTACGCGCTCGGCTCACCTCCCGCCGAAGCTCGCGCGTCTCGCTTGCGTTTCGGAGCGTTACCCGAAGCTCCTCGATCCTGACCGGCTTGCCGATAAAATCGTGCGCACCGCCGCGGAGCGCCGCCACCGTATTCTCGATATCGACATTTCCGGTTATCATGACGACGACCGATTCGGGGTTTCTTTCTTTGATCCGCGTGAGCAGATCCAGACCCGAGCCGTCGGGCAGGTCGATATCGAGCAGGACGATCGGTGGTTCCTCATCGGCGAACAACTGCTCGCCCGATCTCACGGTGTCCGCTTCGATTACATCGTACTCCCAAGATCTCAGCGCCTCGCCGAGCGCCATGCGCACAAAGCGGTCATCATCAATGATCAGGACCTTTCCCGTTGCGGATGACATAAAATGAGGGACGGCACTAGAATAAACGAAGTGCGGAAAACTTCACACTATGCGGGTTCGCCCGACGCAGAGTGTGACTTCTATCACATTTAGCAGTGAGCAGTTGGCTTAAAATGTTGCAAGTGTAGTTGTTACAATGACTTCGCGAAGCTCGGGAACGGTCTTACAACTCACCGTCCTGGCCCTTTTTGCCGCCGGTGCGGCGCTTTTTGTATCCGATAGACCGCTCGCCGCCAACCCCGCGCCGCAACCGACGCCGAAAAAACCAAAATACAGCGAATTCCCGCACGCTACAAAAGCCCACGGAATCGAGTGCAGCTCCTGTCATAAGTTTCCGTCCTCGAACTGGAACAAGGTGCGTACCGGAGATGCGGCTTTTCCTGATGTCACCGAATATCCACGCCACGAATCATGTCTGAAGTGTCACACCCAACAGTTCTTTCGCGGATCTCCGCCCGCGATCTGCTCGATCTGTCACACAAACCCATCGCCTCGGAATTCGTCCCGGCACCCCTTTCCAAATCCGCGCGAGATCTTTGATAACTCACCAAAAGGGAAACCGCACCGATCGGACTTTGCCATTCAGTTCCCGCACGACAAGCATATCGAGATAGTTTCGGCACACAAGCGCTCGGGCGCGGCGTTCATTCGAGCATCGTACGTCGATCAACCCGAGGCAAGCTGTGCCGTGTGTCATCAGACGGTCGCCCCCCAGGGGAAATCGGACGATGAATATCTAACGAAACCTCCCGCGGACCTGGGCGACAAATTCTGGCTGAAGAAAGGTACGTTCAAGAGTACGCCGCTGGGACACACAACGTGCTTCACGTGTCATTCTGCCGATACCGGTATCCAGCCAGAGCCGCAGACATGCAGTACGTGCCACAAACTGCGGCCGATGGAGCCTGCGGCCGACCTTGACCTGAAACTCGCCGCTGTCATAGGCATACAGCAGAAACCCATGCGAGATGCATGGGCAAAACGCGATTCATCCGGGACCTTTCGGCACGAGTTCTTTGCGCACGAAGAGTTGGCGTGCGCGACTTGCCACAACGTGACCGCAATGAATACGCTCGATGCCGCGACAAAGCGCGTGCCCGTGACGGCCTGCGCGACATGTCACGCGACGCCGACGTCCGATGACGGCGGCGCTCTCAATTTCGAGATCGACAAACGCAAGAGCGACGCTAGATTCACGTGCGTAAAGTGCCATCTGGTATTGGGGAGGATGCCGGTGCCGAAGTCCCACACGGACGCGGTCGCCGCGGCGGCGGGAAAGTGATCGCCTGGTTATGTCACACGATATCAATAACTTGCAGGCAGTACCCAGAGCGATCACTATTCGCCGGCTGACTCAGGTTCTGATCATAATCGCGTGCGGCTTGCTGTTTGTCTATGTTTCCTCGTCGGGGCGGGCCCATGGTTTTGAGATCGGGCCTTGGACGGAAAACGGATCAGTCGAGCCTGCTGGAAATGCTGCGGCCGATTTTGCACGGTTTACGCACAGCAACCAATTTCACTCGCGCTTACCTTGCCTGATCTGTCACCGACGGGACACGAACAGTCCTCGAATGGGTTTTCCGGGCAAGGTGAACCACCTGCCATGTGCAGGTTGTCATACCGCTCAGTTCAATGATCGGTCGAGCCCGATCTGCACGATCTGTCACACTAATCCAGAGACAGGTGCAATGAAACGGTTTCCTCCGTTGCGAAGTTTCGCAGCCAGGTTCAATCATGCGAAGCACCAGCGCACAGGCTGTGCTACATGCCACGCGTCGCAAAGGAATGGAGTCGCACGGTCGATCCCGTCGGGCTCATCGGCCCACGCCACCTGCTTCCGGTGCCATTCGGCAAACGCATCGACCGGGATGGCATCGTGCAGCACGTGTCATCAGCCCGGACGGCTGGTGCGAACCCCAGAATGGACGAGGGCGTTTCAGCTCCGATTCAGCCATGCGAGACATATTTCGGAGGGAATGAGTTGTGCGACCTGTCATACGGTCCGCGCGGGTTCGGCTCGCGGACGGCAGGTCTCGTCGCCCCTGGCGTCAATGCACTTCGCTCCCGCGAACTCGCTCAGCTGCGGAGGTTGCCACAACGGAAAGCGTGCGTTCGGACCCGACGATTTTGCGAATTGTAAGCGGTGCCACCAAGGCGATCGTTTTAGGTTTTAGCGTCCCGCGCAAGGTGTGGAATTTTACGCGGTGAACTAAGTTCTGCGACCCGGTAACGCCGGATCGTTGCTATCGTAACTCGTTGTTCTATTTGGAGTTATGGGAGTGCCGATCTTCCGCGACGACGGGCATGCTCTTTGCACGTGATAACTGCTGGGAACACCCCGAATTCGAGGAAGAAACGATGAGGATCAATCGAATAAAAGTTATCGCAATCATGATGTTCGCGGCGGCGATCGTGTCGCTTTTTGTGTTCAAGACAGCTCGTGCCCGGGACCTTGTCCCAAGCGCTGTTGACGATCCGGCCGCGGCTTACAAGGCGAAATGCGCGGCTTGCCATTTACCGAATGCTTCGAAGTTTTACGATGCGACGAAGTCGGAAGACGTTCACGTTCAAGCGATCCTCAAAGGCCGGAAGGGAGAAAAACCTCCGTACATGCCGGGCTTTGAGGCAAAGGGCATGACCGAAGCCGAGGCAAAAGCCCTGGCCGAGTACATGCGGGGACTAAAAAAGGCCGACTAAGATCTGGGTGACGATAGGCCAGTTGGCAGACAGCCACGGCCGCCTGAGCCAAGGCAAACCGGAGATTTGAATGAGTCCGGCGAGCCAAGGCGGGCGGCCTTGGCTTGTCTGCATTCGCGTATATCATAGGAGACGGAATGAGCGACAAGGAAAAAGAACCCAAAATGCGCGAGGACCACGCGGGAGACGCTGGCGGTCCGCGCGTTCCTAGTTTATTTAGGAATTACGTAAGTTTCATCGGTCTTGCAATCGCCGCGGCCGGTCTGACGAGTTTTGCCCTTCTGTTTCTCATTGAGATCCTCGATCCCAGCACAAATCCCTACAGCGATTTGATCACGTTCATCCTCGTTCCTTCCGTTCTGATCTTCGGCCTCGCCGTCGCATTTTTCGGTGCACTTCTCGAGCGTCGACGAAGGCGTAAGCTCTCACAGGCTGAGATCGCTGCATATCCGGTGCTCGACCTGAACGATCCGCGTGCCCGACGATCGTTCGTCGTAAAGCTGTGCGTAGCTTTTGCTTTTCTGTTCATGAGTGCGTTCGGCAGTTATCGGGCCTACGAATATACGGAATCCGTGGCTTTCTGCGGTCTCGCGTGTCACTCGGTGATGAAACCGGAATATGTCGCCTATAATGCGTCGCCTCACGCGAGCATCCGCTGCGTCGAATGTCATGTCGGCGGCGGGCCCGAGGCGTATGTACGATCAAAGTTCACTGGTATTCGACAACTCTACGGCGTTGTTTCCGGACATTACAATAAACCGATCAATACGCCGGTCCACAACATGCGCTCGGCGACCGAGACGTGCCAAAAGTGTCACTGGTCCGAAAAATACCACGGCGAGAAGCTGAAGGTCTTCAACCACTACGCGTATGACGAGCAGAATACCTTGAACCGTACGCGGATGCTGGTAAAGGTCGGGGGCGGAAATCCGAACGCCGGGCAGGTCGGCGGCATTCACTGGCATATGAATGTCGCCAATGAAGTCACGTTCATCTCGACGGACGAGAAGCGGCAGGTCATCCCGTGGGTCCGGATGAAGGACGCAAATGGCCGCGTCGTCGAATACTCGGCAAGAAACTCGAGTCTCACCGCAAACCAAGTCCGCGACATGCCAAAACGGACAATGGACTGCATCGACTGTCACAGCCGCCCGGCGCACATCTATCTTTCGCCTAACGACTCGGTCGACAGATCGCTCGACGCAGGCAAATTACCTATCGAGCTACCCTTCATCAAGGCCCAGGCGGTCGAGACGCTGACTCGCCCATATGCGACGACCGAGGAGGCTCTTGCGTCGATCGAGAACGATCTTGGGCGGTATTATCAAACGAGTCACCCGGATATCTATTCGACCAAGCGCGCCGTAGTGGACGCAGCGATCGCCGAGGTCAAACGCCTCTACCAGACGTACTTCTTCCCTGAGATGAAGACCGATTGGTCGTCTCATGCCTCGAACATCGGGCATTTCAATTCGCAGGGTTGTTTCCGGTGTCACGACGGTCAGCATTTCAGCCCGGACGGCAAGGTGATCCGGAATGAGTGCAACATTTGCCATGTAACGATCGAGCAAACTTACAAGGGTCAGGCGATCGCGATAAATGATGGCAAGTTTCAGCACCCGCTGAATCTGGGCGACCGAAACACCTGGCAATGCGCCGCTTGTCACAAGGGCGACCGCTCGTTCAAGCACCCATTGAATCTTGGAGATATCTCAAGATTCCAGTGTGCGGATTGTCATTCGGGAAGCTACGAAAAAGTTAAGTACTAGGATCGGGCGTCGGCTGAGCTTCGATCTGACGGATCTTCAAATAAACCAATAGCGCCAGGAATAGAATGAAAACGAGCGACACACCGAGCCCCTTTCGCCTGTAGGCGAGCTCAGCAAATGCGTTCTCCCCGGCCTTTACACCTTTGTCGGCGATCTCCATTGCCGGTGCGATCGCCGCCGTGACCTCATCTGCGGACGCGGAATGGATAAGCACTCGAGCCTGAGTGAGGCCGTCGGTCGCCTCGCCCAGCTCGAATTTCGGACGGCTGACTTCCATGCCCGCCTTTTCCGCCAGATGAAGGATCTCTTTGGCCGCATCGATCTTTGAGCTCAGGCCGGTCAATCCGGTCCCGATCTTTTCCGCAGCGGCCGATCCGGCGTCATTGCTATGGCATGAAGTGCAGGCCGAGCCTGGTCCGACGCCAGCCATTGCGTCGGTTGGCGGCTGGATATCGTGGTTGCTGTGACATTTCAGACACTCCCCTTTTTGAAGTTTTAGAAACGGTTCCTTATGCGGACTCTTTTGGAACAGCTCGGCTTGCCTGCCGTGACACTGACCGCAAACGTTCGCCACCGTATCGATCCCGGGAGGCACGGCTCCGTGATTTCCATGACAATCGTTGCAGCTCGGCGCCGAGAGATCGCGCTTTTCATAGAGTGCTCGAGCATGGACGCTCGTCTTGTACTTCTCATATTGGTCGTGCGCAATGCCATATTGGCCCATCTTTGCCGCATCGCTATGACACTTTGAACAAGTTTCGGCAACGTTCGCGCCATAGACGGATGACAACGGATCGTTCGGCGCTCGTATACCGTGGACACCGTGACAGCTTACGCAGGTCGCCACGTTCTTATCCCCGGTCTTAAGCCTGTTGCCGTGAACGCTTGTGAAGTATTCCTGCACCTGATCGACGCGTAAGCCCGGGTTGTACTTCTTCATGAATGCGGCATCGCTGTGGCATTTCCCGCAGAAGGCAGGTATTTGCTGGGCGGTCGGCTTGGCGACGTACCCCCAGCCTAGATCTTTCGCGCCTTCCTTATCGGCACGGTTGGGGTTTCCGCCGTGACAGTCGTTGCATGCGAGGCCTCGTGCGCGATGAATGTCATGCTCGAACAACTTAGCCGGCTCACCGAGCGGCCCATCCAGAGTCGAGTGACACGCGATACATGAGTTATTGCTTTGCGCCGAGGTCTGGACGACACACCTCAACAGGGCTGCCGTGAGCGCAACGCACAGCAACAGAGACCACACCGCCACTTGACGCAGGGGATTTGGTCTTTGGTTTTTATGGCCGATCATTTGACTGTCTCATCTAACTCAGATAACCGACGATCGTCATCACCGCGATGAACGCGACAATGAAGATGCCGATGATATTAAAAACCAGCTTTCGCGTTCCGTGACCGGGCGTTCTGTTTATGAACGGTACGATAGCCCAAAACAATCCGCCGCCGGCGAACGCAAGTATGCCGAGCACTTCCCCGTCGATAAACAGTATCTTCGCGGGCAGATACTTCAGCGTCTGAAACATAAAGAGAAAGTACCACTCGGGCTTTATGCCTTCCGGTGCGGGTGCGAACGCGTCGGCCTTTTCGCCAAGCTCCCACGGAAAGATCGCAGCGAGCGCGGCTAGAACACCGACGGCGAGTATCCAGCCGATCAGGTCGCGGAGCAGAAAGTTCGGGACGAACTTCATCTTCTTAGATTCGTCGTTTTCGACGCCCGGCGGGACGCTCATGCCGTGCTTTTGGACAAGCAAGACATGCATGGCAATGAGCACGGTAGAGATCGCCGGCAGCACGGCAACGTGAAACCCGAAGAATCGTGTCAAGGTTGCTCCGGTGACGTCATCCCCGCCTCGCAGGAAGCGCATCAATCCATGACCCACGAGCGGAACGACGCCGGCGATGTCGGTTCCGACCTTTGTCGCAAAAAACGCCAGCTTGTTCCACGGCAGAAGATAGCCGCTGAAACCAAAACCGATGCTGATGAAAAGCAGCAGGACGCCAGTCACCCACGTTATCTCGCGGGGCGAGCGATATGCGCTCATGAAATAGACGCTGAACATGTGGATGAACAGCGCAAGTATCAGCAGATTTGCCGACCAACTGTGTACCGAGCGTATCAGCCACCCGAACTGAACCTCGGTAATGATAAATTGAACACTCTCGAACGCGTTCTCCGCGCTAGGCCGGTAATACAGCAGTAGGAGAATGCCGGTGACAACCTGCACCGTAAACAGGAACAGCGTCATTCCGCCAAAGTAGTACCAGACGGAATGACGATGCATCGGGACTTCTTTTTTTTGCGCAAACGCAAACAGCGAGCTGAGGCCGAGCCGCTCATCTAGCCACGAAAACACTGCGTCCGCTTTTATCACAAACTGATCACGCCTTCGTTACGGTGATCTCATCTCCTTTCACATTTACGATGAATTCATCCAAGGGCCGGGGCGGCGGACCGGCGATGTTCTTGCCCGCAAGATCGTACTTGCCGTTATGGCAGGCACAAATGATCGATTTCGACGCTGGGTCGTATTGAACGATGCAGTCAAGATGGGTGCAGCTAGCCGAGAATGCCTTCAACTCGCCCGATTCCGTTCGGATCATCAGGCCTGGCTTGCTGCCGAACTTGAAGATCTTTCCGCTATTAGGAGGGAAGTCAGCGTTTTTCCCGGCGACGACCGAGTTCTGCTGCGCCTCGACAACTTCCGGCGGGATCATGAATTTGAGCACCGGATAAAAGATAGCAACCAGTGTGGCGAAAGTGCTTGTTCCTAATAGATAATCTAATAATCTTCGCCTACCGATTTTTTCTTCTGGTTTGACTTCGAATTCCTCAGGCACAACCGACTCTCCTCTTTGAGCAAGACACTAAACAGCGTTCCAGAACAACTACTTTCCGCGACGCAGGTCCACCTATTGAGTTACAAGCCTGGGCCTGGCCGGAAGCCAACATCTTTTCGGCCGCCGCCGAACTTTCCCGGGAAGAGTTGCTTTCAAAAAGCAAAAGGCGTATCTGCTTCCAGATACGCCTTTTTTGTCTCAACGAACTTTACCGTTCCCGGCCGCCGAAATATATTCTCAAAGAAGTATACGGCAGATGAGCTCTGTAGTTTTGGTTCGGGGCATAAACTGCATTTGGCGGGATAGTATTTGTGGTCAGTTCGTTATAGAGATAGTAGCCGATCTGAAGTTTTTCTTTGTAATCGTTATACTGGTACCCCACATTCCAATCAATGTTCTTGCTCAGCTTGATGGCTATCCGGAATTCAGGCACATGTGACTGGAAGGGATATGAGCTGATGATCTGCAGCAGAGTGGGTGAAACTCGATCCCCCTGACCGCTATCCTTGTTGTACCGGTAACTCCCATAAAACGATACCCGGTTGACCGGATGTGCGGAAACGTCCACGAAGAAATAGTTGTCCTTCATATAGAATTCGCTAAATCCCCGGCCGAGGGAAGGCAACTCGATATCGGTCTTGCTGGTTAGAAAATTATAAGTGTAGCCGGTGCTCAACGTCCATCGCGGGTCTGGGACATAATCAACATATGAGGAGAAGGTACGGGTGCGAACGTTGGCCACGAAGAATGGGGCCGCCAAGGGAACACCGGTGTTCGGATCGACGGGCTGCGAGGGATTTTCGTTATTCCGGATGATTCCCGAGACGTTGAAGGTAAATTCTTTGTAATTCCAGTTGCTCCTGACCCGGAAATTCGTGTAGTCATAGTTTGCCAATCGGATAAAGGCGTTGTCTGCCTCCCCACGTTCGCCATCGGCAAAGATCGTCCAGTTTGACGTCGGCTTGATCTTGGTTCCGAACAACAAAATATGAGCCGTGTTTTCTTCTTCCTCATCATCGGCCGAAACCGAGACGAAAGAGCTTACCGGACGGTTAACCAGATCATCGACGATCCGATTGACATGGGCAAGCCTTATCTTTCTATGAGTAAAACGGTACCCAAGATTGATCCCGACTTTGTTATTGAATTGGTAATCTCCTTCGATGGTGTTTGTAAAGCGTTTGAAGCCATACGAGTACCAGTACAACGTCCTGGTATCAAGGAACGAAACACCCGCCAGACCGGCTACAAACGGACCACCGGCCACCGGACAAGTTGAACCCGAAGCAACCTGACACCTCGCGATAAGCTTATTGTAGTAATTGGTATCGCCAAAGCTATTGTATTGATCGAACGTAAAGGTATTGGAGATCCTAAACTTGTTGGTAGCAGCAAACGTCAAACCCACATCTCCTCTCGATTGCGGACGTTTTGCTCTACCAGTGATCTCGTAGGTGTCCGCATCAGCAAAAAGGGCGGGCGACGTTACGCTTGACCCCGCAGTATTCGTATACCTGAGTTGACCATCGTAGTTAACGTTATCAAGAATGTTAAAATCCCGATCGGTATCCGAATAAATAAAACGTCCCGTAAGATCGAGTCTCTTCGCAAATGTTCGCTGCATGCTGAACATCCCGTACTTGGTCTTTCCGTCCGTCGGGTTTTGCCTTTCGAGCCGATTGAGGAAATTGATATCAGTTGGCGAGATGCAGACTCCGAAGAAACAACTTCCGGCAACGCCCACTTGTCGCGTTTCAACCACAAATCTTCCTCTGTCATTAAAGTCTCTTACGCCCGCCGTAAGTGAAAGATTAAAGCCCGCCAGTTTGGTATCGATCCCGCCGCGTAGGTCGATCGTGTCGGACCGAAGCCTCTCCGTAATAGGGAAGACATCCCTCGTTCGATAAGAAGCTCCTCGAGCTCCACGAGCGTTGTAAAACGATGTTCCGAAACGGAGCCGCAGGTTTTGGCTTTCGGGAAAGACCGTCAAATCAACATCACCAAAGTAACGCCTTGTATTCGAGGGATGAAGAGCAAGGATCAAATTATTGACTCGATTGATCAGATTGACACGGCGAAGGTTGGCATTAAGCGTGTATCCTCCACTCTTTTCGGCATTTACGCGAACAAAGCCCGAGGGGTCTCCACTCCAGCCTGACGACGTCACCGTCAACGAATCAAATGGCTTCCCTTTTCCGCGTTTGGTTTCCATCCGGAAGCTGGAGTCAAAGACCCGAAAGCCCGGGCGATAGTTAAGATCACTCCGAAATTTTTCGTCGCTGCCAGTAGCCTTAAGCCCGCGGACCCCTAGTTCTATACTGGAAGTTATTTCATAGTCGCCAACGGTCGTTAAACTCTCGGAAGGGGTCGGGGACGGCGTTTGGGCCCACAGGTTTGGCGCGGTGAGAACGAGCCCTCCGATCACCATGAGAACGATGAATATAATCTTGTTTGTGACGACCGTGGCTCTTATTGTCCTAAAACTTCGGGTTGTCATAGATCCTCCTCTTATCCATCGCTATCTAAAGAACACATTGCTCGAGTTCGAGCCGTGAATCATCGTGTGACAGGCCGTACAGTTGCGTTGCAATAATGTCCTCTGGTTATGCGGGCCGCCGGCCGGGGTGTCCGAGAGCTGCGCCGTGACGCCACTGTGGCATTCCAGACAAAGCTGGCGCACCTGATGCCGCTTAAGTAATCTTGGATTCGCCGAACCATGCGGCGTATGACATGCTGCACAACCTTCGACCTTGAGCGGAGCGTGTTCAAAAACAAACGGACCTTGTTTATCCGCGTGGCATCTTACACAGGCCACGTCAGCCCCGATACCGAGTTTGGTTTGCTTCGATTCAAACCCGCCGTGTGCGTTGTGACAATCGCTGCATTTCATCGTCCCTTCCAGAACTTTGTGCCGGAATGGTTTGCTGAAATGGGATCTAACTTCGTTGTGGCACGCGATGCAAAGCTTCTGCTCGTTGGTTTTGAGCATTGCCGGGGCAGGATTCACATCCGATGCTCGATTGACAAGCGTCGTTGAACCGACCTTGAACGCACCATGCATAGCTCCGTGAGGGGAATGGCAATCAGTGCACCCGATGTTGTTACGCCAGTGCTCGCCACGACGAAAGTTGTTATGCGATTCCTTTCCGGCGTGACATGCCAGGCACGTCTCAGAGGTTTCCTTGGCGTTCTTTGTCTTGAAGGAAATGATCGAGCCCGGAACGGTTGCATCCTCGACGTGCTTCTTGCCGGGGCCGTGGCAAGACTCGCATCCTTGCGCCTTGGTCTTCCAGCCCGCAACCTCTTTGAGTTTCGCGTGTTTCGTTCCCGAAAACCCTTTGAACTGGTCTTCGTGGCAGGTCTGGCAGGCTTCACTTCCGACGTAGTCATCGACCGAAGCCGCCTCGGACCCTGCCGAGCCGCCCATGTCGAGATCCACGGCCTCGCCATAGACGGGCGAACGCGTCGCCGAGATGCCCCAAACGGCCACGCAAATCGCGAAGAGGGCCAGTAATACAATCTTGATCCTGTTAGTATTTGCCATTTTGACCCCGTTTGTTCCCTCCGGAAATGCGGTAGATCCTCGCGGAGGTTTGCAGGTACAGGTTAATCAACTGATCGCTTGCGCGTATGTGAGCAAGGTCACATCCGATCGATCAAAGGGAACGAGTTGGTTATCGGTTCGCCGTTCGTAATACCGGCCGCAGCTCGCAACCTTGCCACATTTTCTATCACGAGCTCGCGGCCGCTAACCCTGATAAGGTCGCGCTCGCGAAACGTCTTTAACGTTCTCGTGACTGTCTCGCGCGATGACCCGATCATTCCCGCGATCTCCTCGTGGGTAAAGAAATTGTCTATGTGAACGCACTTCGCGCCGTTCTGCGTCGGCGCCCAGGACAACAGCAGCCGGGCGATCTTATCAAAGACCGAATCGGCCAGACCCAGCGAGCAGATCTGCCGGTGCGCCACCTGATAATTTCGGCTCAGCAGTTTTGCCGCGTTCAAGCTTGCCGCCGCGGAACCGTTCAATAACCGAAGCAGGTCAGCCGTTTGAAAGTAATTTACACGACAGTCAGCAAGCGCGACGGCCGAGGTTTCGTGTTCCGCCCCATCTATTGCCGCGCTCAGGCCGAGAACATCGCCAGGCTCGGCGATCTGGACGATGATCGTCTTACCGTCTGCGGAGCTGGCCGTCAGCTTCACTTTCCCCTCGCAGAGAACATATACGCCGGTCGTCTCCTGGCCCTGCATGAAGAGCGTCGCTCCCTTTGGCATGGACCTGACAAGCTTCATCACCCTAAACTGCCGAAGATCGTCTTCCGGAGGATGGCAAAAGTAGCTCCCGTTATCTTTTCGCCGCCCGGGCGTCGTCATCGTCTCGGCGGGCCAGCCGTCGGGCTCGACCCCCTGCGTATCGATCTGGATTGCGGTTTTCATCATGCATGCTCGGGAGCAACCGCTGTTCCATGCTTCGCATTCTTATTTTTTGGCCGTATTAATAGCCGATTTTACAGGGAGGTGCAAGTCCTGGCGGGCCCGATCGTTGAAAAAGTGCGAAAAAATTCGCGCCGGATCAGGCCAAAGAAGAGCCCCGCCGACTCATCCAGGCGGGGCCGAGGACGATTGCCGCCGGTTAGGCGACGGCCTGATCCGATTCGAACCTTAGGACCGTCATCCGGCCGGCAGCATCGAGTATGTCGACGCCGTCCTCATCACCGCTCTTGCTCAGATGGAATGAGATACGAACCGGTTCTCTGACCTCGTGGCCGAGGGTGCGCAGCTTTACGTAGACCGCTGGCCGGTCGTGGGACTCGTCGAGCTCGATCCCTTCCAGCGGAAGCCCGCACTCGATCCAGTAGTCCTGCATGGCTTTTCGGTCCGGTTCAAATATCCCGAGGCGGGTCTTCCGCCCCAACCACTGTTTCCCAACAAAGTCGAGATATCGCTTCCATCCATGTTCACGTCCGGGTTTTGTCATTGTCCTTACCTCTCTATGCAGCCTTTGCCTGGCTCCTTGCCAGGCCGGTGAGTTTTTCCTCCAGGAGTTTCGCCGAGACGGTGAGAAAATCGTATGCCGTAACCAGCCCGACCAGCCTGCCATCCTTGATCACCGGCAAACAACCAATGTTTTTCTCGCGCATCAGTTCGAGCGCGTCGAGCGTGGGTGTTTCCGGTGAGACAGTGATGAGACCGGTCTTCATTATTTCGCTGACCAGTACAGGCGTCCTGGTCGCCGCACGGCCGCTTGCGAGCAGCTCGATCAGGTCGCGGTGCGAAACGATGCCGATCAAGCGGCCCGCATCGTCCTCGACCGGTACGTGTCGCACGTGCCGCCAATGCATCAGACTGGCCGCGAGGTCGAGGATGTCCTCGGGTCTAACGGTAAAGAGATCGACAGCCATGAACTGTTCCACGGTCTTGTAATTATCGATCCATTCGCTTTGTTCGGGTATCGCGGCGAGGGGCCACTCGTGCATCGGTTTACCTTCGATCTGATTTGCTTTCATCGCCGCCGTCAATGTACGCATTCGAACGTTCGGTTTGGCACGCTTGTCCATCGCGGCAAGCGACTCGAGCATCCATTTTGCGCCGGACGTTTCATTTGAAACACGTGCCTCTAGGACAGCCAGTAAGCGTTCGATGTCGGCCTCGTCGACCGATGCGCTTTTAAGCCCCCGACGCGCGCGCGGGAGTAGTTCCTCAAGGATCAGACGTCCGACGCGACGGCTCTTGCCGTCGAGTCCGCGGATCTGACCGTTCAGCCCGTACCGCGCGGCATTGAAGAAGTTGTTCTTCGCATCGTCGAACGACATGTATTTTGTTATGTCGCCGAATTCATCAGGCATCTCCGTCATCAAGCCCAGAAAGAATGCGGCGTTCGCCATTTCGTCCACGACGGACGGGCCTGACGGTAGGTATCTGGCCTCGATACGAAGCCCCGGCTTGTCGCCCACTATGCCGTAGCACGGGCGGTTCCAGCGCCAGATCGTCCCGTTGTGCAGCCGCCAGGCCGATAACGCGGGCACACCACCCTTCGCCAACGTTCGGAGCGAATTCTCCTCGACAGCTTGTGTCAACAGTATCCGGAACCTTATCGCATCCTCGCGCAATACTTCGATGATCGAATCATTCACCCACCGGTCGCCAAAGTTCACGCGCGGCGTTTGGTTCCGTTCCTTATGCGTGTGCGACCGCGTGTCGGTCGCGTGCTGGAACAGGGCGAGCCGCGTCTCGTGCCAGAGGCGGTGATTCAATAGCAGCGGCGAGTTGACAGCCGAAGCCAGGACCGGGGCGGCCAATGCCTGCGCCCAGTTGTAGTACCTAACGAAATCACGAATGCCGGTCTGCAGGTGAATTTGAAAACTTGTATTGCAAAATTCGATATAGGTGTCCTGCAGCGTCAACTGCAGCTCATCCAGGCCCTTGATCTGGATGAAGCGGTCCTTGCCATGCAGCTTTGTAACAACGCGGTCGATCTCGTCGTAACGCGGGTTGGGCGTGAGATTCTCGTGTGTGAGGTCGGATAGCTGGATGGTTGGGAGTATTCCCGCGAGCACAACGTCGGCGTCGAACTCGCCGGCGGCGGTTCGCACGACGCCGATGATCTCGTTGAGTTCCGTCTCCATTTGCGAAAGACAGTCACCTGCAAGTTCGCGCGGCGTAAGGTTCGCTTCGAGATTGAACCGGCCGATCTCTGTCGTCAGACGTCCGTCGCGCGCCTGTTCGATGACCTCGATCGCCAGTGGGGCCGGCCGCATCGCGGAGTCGACAAGGAACATCTCCTGCTCCGCTCCGATCCGCCGGACGTCCTCCTCGAACATCCCTGCGTCTAGCATCGCCTCTAGCGTCTGTAGGTCATTGAGCACCGCAAGCGTGAAGCGACGCATCTGTTCGTCGTCGTATTCGCTCGTAACCTTCTTATCTCCCATCAGACGTTCCCTCCCATTTGAATGGGCCGGTCGTATCGTGTCGCCGGCGGCTGACGACCAGCTTGTTGCCCACCCACCGCCGTCGGCGAAATCCGAGCAAGTGAAAGACTTGCAGCGGGAAGAGTCGCGCCACGCTCGTATTTACGATCAACGTTGCTGGGTCATCCGGGTCTTGCGAAACGCCGGGTAGCCAGTGAACTGCCTTCTGCAGGCCCGCCCGCCGGAGCACGCCGGAAAGCCAAAGCCAAAACGGTGAAATGCGCCGGCCGATAAAGAAGCCGTCATTTCCAAGCCGCTGGTAGAGTGGCATTATGATCAGACCCGATCTCGGCGACCGGATCCGTCCTCCGCGGTCGTGCGCGATCACGCGGCCGCGCTCGACCGGCTCGAAGTTGTCAAAGTGTCCCGCCATTTCGAAATCGTCGTCGGGCCGGATCGCCTGGCGATGCAGTATTTCGAAGAGCTGCGTACCGTTCGTTTCGCTTGAAAGAAGTTCGAGCGCAGTGTCGAGCTCCGGCAGATCGCGCCGATCGACGATTCCCGCGTTGACCAAGCCAAGCAGAACGATCGCACGGTGATTCTCAACCGTGCGAACCGACAAATGCTGTCCGCCCTCGAACCCGAGCGTAACGGCTCCATCGTTGTTCAGGTGTTCGAGAAGTGTACCTTCGAGTTGTTCCTCGATACCAAGCAGGATCGCCACGGGGAACTTTTGGGCGAACGCCCGATTTCGGAGCGTATCGCCGACGGTCGCAAACGAGATCCCTTCGGCGGATGTCGAGTGCAGATCGATCACAAAGACCTCGTCCATCGCGGTGATCAGGATGCTGTCCAGCAGGTCGTCAAGCTCGGCAAGCTCGCGCCCTTCCGATGTGTCTTGAAAACCGGCCGCGTCTTTTCCGTGCATCATCGCGTGCGTCCAGCAGCGATTGAGGTCGGTGTCCAGATAGCGGGCACCGCTCCGGAGAGCTCTGGTATTGCCCGCAACGAAGAGGACGCGTCCCCTGAGCTTGTGCCCGATCTTCGCGATAACGCCGGCTAGATCCTTGAGCGCGATCACGCCGGCCGGTTCGTTGCCGTGCAAACCGCCGATCACGATCAGCGTCGGGCCATTGCGTTCATGGCCGAATGACGCGATCAGGTGCTCGCCGGGCTCAACCAGCGGCTCGCCCGGTTCGGATAGGCGACGGCCTGAGGTCTCATCGATCTCGGCCACAGCGGTGATAGGTGTCATAAGCGGACCTCGCATTATCGATCCAAGAACTGCAACCGGTGTTCCATGGCCGTTCGCGGCGAAGATGCCTGTAATTAGGTAAGCACAACGGCTGGATCGGGCTGATCAGGCGGAAAGATTCGCGGAAAACGCGAATTATTCCGCACGGGACGCCCGAAGAAGGAGCGCTGACAGCGATTCTGGAATGGCATAGGGCTTGCACTTGCCCCCCTCAGCTATCGGAGCCGATCGGCTTCCGATAGAGCGGGGGGAATAGAAAGTTATGCGAGTTCTGGTCGCTTACAACGGTTCCGAGGCGTCGAATGCGGCGCTCGAAGATGTTCGACACGCAGGATTGCCGGCGCACAGCCAAGTCCATCTGCTGACTGTCGCCGAATCCTGGATGGCACCGCGCACACTCAGCGAAGCGACAGCCGTAGCCGAAGCCGGCCGGCTCGCGCTGGCTGACAAGGCAGAATGGAAGATCACGGCGAGCGCAGCCGAAGGCTCACCGGGGCGCGAAATACTCGCTTTTGCCGAAGAGTTTGAGCCCGATATGATCGTTCTCGGCGAGCCCGGATCGGCCCGAACCCACGAACATAAGTTCCTCGGCCAGACGTCGCAGATCGTCCTGACCGAGGCCGATTGTACGGTCCGCATCGCCCGCCCCAATAAGCTTACGGGTGAGCATGAGAAGATCATGGTCGGTTTCAACGGTTCACCTGCAGCGTTTCACGCTATCGACGCGCTCGCGGCTCGCAACTGGCCCGCAGCAACCGAGGTGATGCTGCTTGCAGTGGCCGACTCGTCGGTCCTTGCGTCGATAGGCCGGTTCACGCCGCAGATGACCGATGCGACGGTCGAGACCCGATTCGCTCAGCAATGGGCAGAAACGCTTGCCGATGGAGCTCTTCTTAAGCTTGAAAAGGCAGGACTTCGCGCGCGGCTGGCAGTAAAGTTCGGGCATCCAAAGGACGTCCTTGTTGACGAAGCTGCGGCCTGGGGAGCCGGGAGTATCTTCGTCGGGCCGCACTGCTCGCTTAATTCGTACGAGCGCTTCCTTATCGGCAGCGTTTCGGCGACGCTCGCGGCACAAGCCTCGTGTTCGGTCGAGGTCGTTCGCTCTCGGGATAGCGGCTAGACGACCCCGGCACCCAACAGCACAGCTATCACGATCAACATCACGGATACGATCCAGCGAACCGCCTCCATCGTTATTTTCTTCAGCAGTCGGTTTCCAATGACCGCGCCGAGAAAGGCCGAGAGTGTGGCACAGGTGAGCAAGTAGTAATCAGTACTCGTATCGAGCCGCAGAACCGACTGCGAGTAGTACGAAAGCCGCGCAATGTCGATGAGCGTCGCGATCACCACGCCGCTCGCGATAAACGCTTCCTTGGTGAGGCCGCTCTTGATCAGGAAGGCGGAGCGAAAGGCGCCCTGGTTGCCCGAAAGGCCGCCAAAAAATCCGCTGACCAGGCCGCCGAAAGGCAGAAACTTACGATCGAACGACAGCTCGTGAAACCGGGGCGAGAGTTCGAGCGCCGTAAACATCAGCAGCAACAACGCGACAACGAACTTAACGGGCGTGACAGTGAACTGCTGCGCGCCAAACTGATACGTGAACAGCGGCGGCAGGTGCGTCAGCAGTGCAAGCAGCGCGGCCCCGCCGAGAGCCGCCGCGGCGGCCGGCAGACCGAAGAAAAGCACAACATGTCGGTCAGCGTTACGTCCGACGAGAATGAGCTTAAACAAACCGTTGAGAAAGTGAACGATCGCGGTCAGGCCGATCGCGACCTCAACCGGAAAGAAAAGCGCAAAGACCGGCATCAGGATCGTTCCAAGCCCGAACCCCGAAAAGAACGTCAGCGCCGAGGCAACCAGCGCCGCGATGCATATTGCGACATACTCGATCACTCGCCGATATTAGAACACAAATCAAAGAAGCGGCCTTAAGGCCGCTCCTTAACCCGATCTTGATTGGTGGAGACGAGGGGGATCGAACCCCTGACCTCATGAATGCCATTCAATTCATGAAGTTCTCTTAACCAAATCTTTGTTTTCAATAACTTGCCGACACAATCCGTTTTCAAAAAACGCGAATCATGCACTCAGATTTCCCTCTGAACTAGTAGAATAATACCACCTTTCTCCTAAAATCAGTCGGAATGAACGTTCATCAAAGGTGGCAAAAATAGAAGGCTCAATCCCTTGGTTTAGAGGAAAGAAAAGTCTCAAATCTTTAGAAATAGGAGAAACTAC